>CAIWRE010000113.1 GCA_903914985.1 uncultured beta proteobacterium
GGTTGCCATCCAAGCGCTCGACAGCAACGGTGCGGGTGATATGTTTGCCGGCGCCTTTTTGTACGCCGTCACCCAAGGGCAGCGCCCTGCGCAGGCCGCTGCCTTGGGCAACCACGCTGCCGCCATGGTCGTGGCCCAGTACGGCAACCGGCTGAGCCAAGCGTCGGTGGATGCCATCAAAGCGAAGTTCTCCGCCGCTCTCTGAACTGGCGTCAGTCGCCATCTGCCGCACTTTGGTGCCTACCTTTGATCTAGGGCAAACCCTAGGGTGTGGCGTCGGCTCAGAATGAAAGCCACTGTTGTCAAGGAGACGCTATGGCTATCGCTCGCGAATCGATGATTTTTATAGCCTTGGAAGACTGCCACCGCCAGACGCTGGAGCATTTGCAGGACTTGGAAACCCTGGTGGGCGCTATGGAAACCGACCGGCTGGACGCGCAGGGTCAGGCGCGCATGGCAGAAATTGAATCCTTCTTTTCCAGCACGGCGCGCAAGCACCATGCCTTGGAAGAGCGCTATTTCTTTCCACCGCTCTTGGCTGATGGCGAAGCGAGCTTGGTTGCGACCATTCGCATCCTGCAGCAAGACCATGGTTGGATTGAAGAGAACTGGTTGGAGCTGTCGCCCCAGCTCAGCGCCATCGCATCGGGCAATCACTGGGTGGATATGGCAGAGCTGCACCACGGCGTGCAGGTGTTTGCCGAGCTGGTGCGCATGCACCTGACCTTGGAGGACAGCCTGGTTTACCCCCTGACGCGCGCGCGTCTGGAGGAATCGGCACTCGCTACGGCGTAGGCGCGGACAGCGTCTGGCGCACGGCGGCTTTTTCGCCTGCGCTGGCGAACTTGCTGTGCTTGCCCAAAATGCCGACCAACTGGCCATACACGCGCGGCGCACCGGCCACGCATTCCTGCTGGTCCAGAAAGTCGGCCTCACCCGTGAAGTTGCCCACCAGGCCACCGGCCTCGGTTACCAGAAGAGAGCCTGCGGCCACGTCCCAGGGCTGCAAGCCACGCTCAAAAAATCCATCGGTGTAGCCCGCAGCCACATAGGCCAGGTCCAGCGCGGCAGCGCCGGGGCGGCGGATGCCTGCCGTGCGCTGCATGACTTCACCCATCATGCTCAGGTACGACTGGAAGTCGTCGCCTTCGCGGAAAGGGAAACCCGTTGAAATCAGGCAACCCTTGAGTTCGGTGCGCTTGGACACCCGAATGCGTCGGTCGTTCAAAAAGGCACCGCGCCCCCGGGTGGCTGTGAACAAATCGTTGCGTGTGGGGTCGTACACCACGGCTTGTTCCACCTTGCCTTGCACCGCCAGCGCAATGCTCACGCAGTAGACCGGCAGGCCGTGGATGAAGTTGGTGGTGCCGTCCAGCGGATCGATGATCCACACATAGTCGGAGCTTTGGGCGCCGTGTTCGCGGCCGGACTCTTCAGCCCAAATGGCGTGTCCGGGGTAGGCCGACAGCAAGGTATCGATGATCGCTTTCTCTGCCGCGTGGTCGACTTCGGTGACGAAATCGTTGGCCTTTTTTTGCGAAACCCGGACGGATTCAATGTCCAGCGCGGCGCGGTTGATGATGTTGCCAGCAGCGCGAGCGGCCTTGATGGCCACATTGATCATGGGGTGCAGATTGAGCGACATAGATTGTGGGGTGAAGAACAGCAGGGGAAAAGCACTGGCGATGCAGCGCGACAATAGCCCTATTTTACCCGCCAGCCCATGCCCGACACTTTGCCGCCCACGAGAGCCACTGGTTTGCACACCCGCTTCATCCTGATTCAGACCAGCCACGCGGGCACTGTGGGTGCCGCTGCGCGGGCCATGAAGACCATGGGCTTTGATGATTTGGTGCTGGTGGCACCGCGCTGGGCCAATGTGCTGCGGCGCGAAGAAACCATTCAACGCGCCAGCGGTGCGCTGGACGTGCTGGAGAAATGCCGCATCGTCGAGACCCTGGACGAGGCGCTCGAAGGTGTGGACCACCTGTGTGCCACGGCCATGACGCCGCGCGACTTTGGCCCACCCACCCGCTGGCCGCGCGAGCACTTCCAGCAACTCCTGGCTGCTCCAGCAGCCGGGTCCGCCGAGCCCATGCCTACTCGCCCGAATGGCGTGGCATTTTTGTTTGGTTCCGAGCGCTTTGGCATGCGCAATGAAGACGTGTACCGCTGCCATGTGTGCCTGAGCATTCCCAGCAACCCGCAGTTTGGCTCGCTCAACATCGGAGCAGCCCTGCAGGTGATCGCTTATGAGTGGCGCCTGGCGCTGGGCGGCTTTGGCTCGCACGCCCAAACGCCCACGGGTGCCTTGGCCGACGCTGCCCAGGTGTCGGGCATGCTGACGCACTTGGAGCAGGCCTTGGTGGAGCTGGAGTTTTTAGACCCCGCAGCACCCAAAAAACTCATGCCGCGTTTGAACCAGCTCTTCAACCGGGCGGCCGTGACACAGGAAGAAATTCATATCCTGCGCGGCATTGCCAAAGCGGTGCTGCAACAGTCGGCCCAGCTGCGCGCGGCGAAAACCCCGTCGTCAAGCAGTGACGGCGCCAAGGGATAGACTTGGCCGCATGTTTTCTCGCATCCGCTCCGACATCCAGTGCATTCTGGACCGCGACCCCGCTGCCCGCAGCACCTGGGAGGTCATCACCTGCTACCCCGGTCTGCATGCGGTGGTATTGCACCGCCCGGCGCACTGGTTTTGGACCCATGGTTTGCGCTGGCTGGGGCGTTTCACCTCGCACATTGCGCGGTTTTTGACGGGCATCGAAATCCACCCTGGCGCCAAGATTGGCGAACGCGTGTTTTTTGACCACGCCATGGGCACGGTGGTGGGCGAGACCGCCGAGATTGGCGATGGCTGCACGATTTACCAAGGCGTGACCTTGGGGGGCACCTCCCTCTACAAGGGCGTCAAGCGCCACCCCACCTTGGGCAAAGACGTGGTGGTCAGCGCGGGAGCCAAGGTGCTGGGCGGCTTTGAGGTGGGCGACGGCGCCAAGATTGGCAGCAACGCAGTGGTGATCAAGCCGGTGCCTGCGGGCGCTACCGCGGTGGGTATTCCGGCGCGCATCATCCAAAGCAAGGCGGGTGAGAGTGCGGATGTGGCGGCGCAGCAGCCCAAGTTCAGCGCCTACGGCATTACCCAGGAAGACGATCCGGTGAGCCAAGCCCTGCGCGGCCTCATCGACAGTGCGTCGAGCCAAGACCACCAAATTGCCCTGCTGTGGCAAGCGCTGGAAAAGCTGTGCCAACAGCAGCAAGTGCAAATGCCGGGTGACGCCGCCCGCAGCGAGTGCTTTGAGGCCGAGCGCCTCAACCAGCTCGTGGGCAAATAACTCAGGCGGAGCGGGGCGCGCGCTGCGCGGTTTTGGGCCTGAAGGCCTTGCACACCGCGTCTACCGTTTCCAGGTAAGGCCCGCCAATCAAATCAATGCAATAGGGCACGGCCGCAAAAATGCCTGGCACTTGTGTGGCACCTGCCTCATCTTTAAGACCTTCCAGCGTTTGCGCGATCGACTTGGGCTGGCCCGGCAGGTTGATGATCAGGCTCTTGTCGCGTATCACCGCCACCTGGCGCGAAAGAATTGCAGTGGGTACAAAGTTCAGGCTGATCTGGCGCATTTGCTCGCCAAAGCCGGGCATTTCTTTGTGCGCCACGGCCAGCGTGGCCTCGGGCGTTACGTCGCGCAGGGCGGGGCCGGTACCGCCGGTGGTCAGCACCAGGCTGCAGCCGGCGTCCACCATTTCAATCAGTGTGGCGCTGATGCCGCTTTGTTCGTCGGGAATCAGCCGCGCTTCAAAGCTGATGGGGTTGATCAGGGCACTGCGCAGCCAGTCTTGCAAGGCGGGCAGTCCCAGGTCCTGGTAGACGCCGCTGCTGGCGCGGTCGCTGATGGACACGATGCCAATCTTGACGGCCTCTGGCGGAGGGCTGGTGCTCATGAATCGGCTCCGGGGTTGGTGGGCGGCAGCTCGTCGTCGTCCACATTGTTTTCACCCATGAGCCGGGCGCGCACCAGCTGAAAAATGTCGCGGTACGCGCGGCCGTGGCGCTGCGCCTCACCCGGGCGTTCGGGCACTGCGTCCTTGCGCGCCTGGCGCACCAGAGCACGCAGCTGCTGGCTGTCGGTCGAAGGGCTCAGGTTGATCCATTGGCCCAGCGCATCGTCGTCGGCCAACAGGCGGTCGCGCCACATTTCTGCTTGGTGCAGGGTTTGGGTTTCTATGGCCGACGGCGTGTGCTGCTCCACCAGCGCCACGCGAATGGCCTCGTGCTGCTCGGGTTCGAGCTTGCGCATGAGTTTGCCGATGAACTGCATCTGGCGGCGCTTGCCTTCAAAGTTGGTGATGCGCTTGGACTCGGCAA
>CAIWRE010000114.1 GCA_903914985.1 uncultured beta proteobacterium
GCATGGCCAAGCCTTGCGCCAGTTGCGACGCGGTTTCCAGATGGTGTTTCAGGACCCTTATGGCTCGCTGGACCCGCGTCAAAAAGTGCTGGCCATCGTGACCGAGCCGATCCAGACCTTGCTCAAATCCGCGGATGGCCGATCGGAGCTGCGCGACCGTGCGGCCCAAGCTTTGAACGAAGTCGGCCTCAAAACGGCCGACCTCGACAAATACCCGCACGAGTTTTCAGGTGGGCAGCGCCAGCGCATTGCGATTGCCCGCGCCTTGATCACCCGGCCGGCCCTGATCGTGGCCGATGAGCCTGTCAGTGCGCTCGATGTGTCCGTACAGGCCCAGGTGCTGAACCTGATGATGGACCTGCAAGAGCGCTACAGCCTGAGTTATCTGCTGGTCAGCCACGACTTGGCGGTGGTCAATTTGATGTGCGACGATGTGCTGGTTTTGCAGTCGGGCCGTGTTATCGAACACAGCCATGCTCAGCAGATTTTTCAGCATCCCGAGCATCCCTACACGCGCAAGTTGCTGGCCGCCATTCCTGGCCAGCCGACTCCATTTTTTGAACAGGCGTCCCCATGAACAAGGTCTCGTCCATGACCCGTCGCACCCTCGCCTGGAGCTCGGCGGCCTTGCTGGTCGCCAGCCTCGTGGCTGCCCCTCTGCAGGCGCAAGCCCAGTCGCGCAAAGACACGGTCACCCTGGGCATGATCCTGGAACCCACCAGCCTGGACCCGACCATGGCCCCGGCTGCAGCCATTGGCGAAGTGGTGCACTACAACATCCTCGAAGGCCTCACCAAAATCAACGTCGATGGCAGCGTCAGCCCCTTGCTGGCCGAGAGCTGGAAAATGGACGCCGACGGCAAGGCCTACACATTCAAGCTGCGCAAGGGCGTGAAGTTCTCCGATGGCGCCAACTTTGATTCGAGCGCTGTCAAGTTCAGCTTTGAGCGGGCCAAAGACGACAAAAGCACGAACAAGGCCAAAGGCGCTGTGTTCAACAACATCACCCACATCTCGACACCCGATGAGCACACCGTGGTGCTGGTGCTGACCAACCCGGACGGCAACTTCCTGTTCCGCATGGGCGAGAACACTGCCGTTATCCTGCATCCCAACAGCGCGGCCGACGCCGCCACCAAGCCCGTGGGCACGGGCCCCTACAAGCTCGACAACTGGGCCAAAGGCACCGCCGTGACCTTGTCCAAGTGGAATGGCTTTCGTGATGCCGACGCCATCAAAGTGAAGAAGGTCACCTTCCGCTTCATCAACGACTCAGCTGCCCAGGTGGCCGCCTTACTGGCAGGCGACATCGATGGCATGCCGCGCTTTCAGTCGCCACAAAGCCTGCAGCAGTTCCAGAAAGACAAGCGCTTTGTGGTCGAGATGGGCAGCACTGCGGGCAAAGGCATCATGACCATCAACAACCGCAAGAAGCCGTTTGACGATGTGCGCGTGCGCCGGGCCCTGTCGCACGCGGTCGACAGGAAGGCCTTCATCGACGGTGTGTTTGAAGGCCTGGCCAAACCCATTGGCAGCCACATGGCCCCCACCGACACAGGCTATGTGGAGTTGAGCGGCACCTATGCCTATGACCCCGAAAAGGCCAAGACCCTGCTCAAGGAAGCTGGTGTGCAAACCCCACTGAACGTGACCCTGACGTTGCCCCCACCACCTTATGCCCGAAAGGGCGGTGAAATCCTGGCCGCACAGCTGGCCAAGGTCGGCATCGTGGCCAAAATCGAAAATGTGGAGTGGGCGCAGTGGTTGAGCGGCACCTTCAAGGGAAACTTTGACCTGACGGTGATCAACCACGTCGAGCCCCTTGACTACATGGCGTACGCCAACCCGCAGTATTACTGGGGTTACGACAGCAAGGCCTTCCGCGATCTGGCCGCCAAACACGCGGCCACGACGACCGCCAAAGAGCGAACCCAGCTGTTTGGCGACATGCAGCGCATGATTACCAAGGATGCCGTCAACGTGTTCCTGTTCAACGCCGCCAACACAGCGGTTTACCGCAAAGGCCTCAAAGGCCTGTGGTCGAGTTCGCCGATTTTTGCCAACGACATGTCAACCGTGTCCTGGCAATAAATTGCCTGGCGGGTCAGTGACCGAACACCACCCATTCAACTTTGCGCGAGTTGACGCCGATGGACACAGGGCGACTGACGGTCGCAGCGCCTCACCGAGTCATGGCGCCATACACCAGCACCTGCAACTGCTCGCGGTAATGTTTTCGAATCTCGCCGGGTGCTACCGTGCCCGCCACCACGACGAGCTTTTCGGCCGGATCTGCAAAGAAGATCGTCCCGTAGGCGCCATTCCAGCTGAATTCGCCAACCCGCCCCGGCACAGTGCTGACCCCAACCTGAGTTCGAACCGCGACACCCAGACCGAATCCGTAGCCTTCGCGATGAGGCTCGGTGAAATGAATCGTGTTGACCATCTCGGGCGTCAGGTGGTTTGAGGTCATCAGGGCAACCGTCTGCGGGCTCAGGATCCGCACGCCATCAAATACGCCTCCATTGAGCAGCATCTGACCGAAACGCAGGTAA
>CAIWRE010000115.1 GCA_903914985.1 uncultured beta proteobacterium
AGTTCCAGGCCGGTCATGCCGCCCATGCGGATGTCGACGATGAGGCAGGCCACTTCGCGGGCGTCGTAGCGGCTCAGAAAGGACTCGGCGGAGTCAAAGCAGCGCACCCGGTAGCCTTTGCCTTCGAGCAGCCACTGCAAAGAGTCGCGAACTGCCTCGTCGTCGTCCACCACGTAGACCGTGCCTTTTTTGGGGATCAAGCTCATGAATGCTTCCAACTCAAGTAGTAATTCTGTTGACACACGCCATTTTCAGGCGGACCCCGCTCAGTCCAGAGGCAGCCAAAACAGAAACTTGCACCCCGAAACCTCCAATCCATTGTAGAGGTTCTGGGCTGTCATCCGCCCCCGGTGCGACTCGACGATGGATCTGCACAGGATCAGCCCAATGCCCATGCCGTCGGCTTTGGTTGAATAAAACGCTTCGTACAAGCGCGCCATGACTTCCGGCGCAATGCCTTTGCCACTGTCCAAGACGGCGAATTCCACACCCTGGCGCCCTTCAAAGTGGCATATTCCTACCTGCAGTTCGACGTTGCGCTCTGGCGCGGGTCGCTGTGCCGCGTCGATCGACTCAGCCGCGTTGCGCAAGAGGTTGACCAGCACCTGCTCTATCAGAATGCGGTCGACCATCAGGCTGGGTATGTCACCCGCGATGTGGCTTACCAGTCGGACATTGAAGCGGCGCAGTTCGAGTTCGGCCAACTCCAGGGCTTCACTCACCATGGTTTCAACGTCCGAGTGCATGCGGTTGGGTTCGCTGCGCTTCACGAAGCTGCGAATGCGTTGGATGATTTTCCCTGCGCGCTGGGCCTGTTTGGCCGTTTTGTCGAGTGCGCCCAGCAACTCTTCTTCGGTGATTTGCTGCTCCTTGATGCGCGAAACCATGCCGTTGCAATAGTTGTTGATGGCGGTCAGTGGTTGGTTCAGCTCATGTGCCACGCTCGAGGCCATTTCGCCCATGGTGATCATGCGGCTGGCGGTTTGGGCTTTTTCGGCTTGGGTGGCGGCCTGTTCCTCGGCCAGACGCCGGCTCGTGATGTCGGTGGCAATCACCATTTGGGCCAGGCGCCCGTCCACCCAGCTCAGGTAGCGGGTTCGAACTTCAAGCCATTTCCCCAGCGCGCTGATAAACAGCTCAGCGCTTTCGGTGTCGCTATCGGGAAGTGAGGTCAGCGGGAACCCGGCAAACAAGTCCACGTCATCGGCCGTATCGTGCGAGGTTTTGGTTTGCGGCATGCCCGCTTCGGCCACCAGCTGCAGATGGCCCCCCGCCTGGGTGCCAAACCACTGGCGATAAAGTTTGTTGGCGAACACCAGTTCATCGCTGCCCAGCGGTGCCACCGAGATCGATGCGTCCAGCGCCTCGAGCACAGTCGTAAACCGGAGATGGGACGCAGACAGTTGCTCGCGCACCCGGTTGGGTTCGGTGATGTCGGTCATGGATGTCACCCAGCCCGTCTGGGTGCCCAGGGCGTCAATCAAGGGCGCAACGTACAGCCGTGCGTCAAACAGCACACCGTCGCGGCGCTTGACGCGCACTTGGATGCCGCCCTGTGTCGTCTTTCCGGCCAGTTCCTGATCGAGCAATGCGGTGAGCTGGTCCAGGTCGCTTTCGGGCCAGTAGGGAAAAGGGGCGGTGCGGCCTACGAGTTCGGATTCGCTCCAGCCTGTCATCATGCAAAACGCCGCGTTAACGTAGGTGATTCGGCCCTGCAGGTCCATGGCACGCATGCCGGTCAGCATGGAATTTTCCATGGCGCGGCGGAAGTTGGTCTCGGAGAGCAAGGCCTGTTGGGCCTGCAGGCGCTTGCGGCTGTGACGCCAGTTCGCCACCAGCATCCAAGTGGTCATCAGGGCGAGGGCGCTCACCAGCCAGAACAAGCCGCTACCGATGAGACCCATGGACGCACGGTAGGCCTGGGCTCGAATGGTGAGGTCGACCCCGACCGGGGAGATGGGCATGGCATAGGTATTGGCTTTGCGCCGCCAGGGCAATTGGGCAGCGCTTTCTTTGATCGGCAGCGCCACGCCCGCGAGCACCGCGCCCTTTGCATCCTGCAAAGACACGGCATAGCGCGCCGAGATTTCTCCCGGTATGCCATATTGGTAAAGGCCATCAAGTGAAAATTCACCGAGCAGAACGCCTGCAAATCGTCCATCTACCATCAGTGGCACAAAAATTTGCAGCAAGGGCGCGTATTCGCCCACTTTGGTGCGTTGCAAATAGACGATTTGCTGCAGTTCGCGGGCGCGCTTGAATCCGGTGTCTCCTTCGATTTGCAGCGTGACGGGCCCATTGGGTCGGCTGTGAAACAGCCAGGTGGCGGTGGATCCGGTGCTGCTCAGTACGCGTTTTTTTTCGTCCAGCCAGGCTGCACCTTGAAGCTCGGGGTACTGGTTTAACAGCGCGGCCACGCGTCCGCGGAAGCCCTCCGCATTGATTTCACGGTTCGAGATTTCCCGGCCAATGCGTGCGAGTTGCTCTTGACGCTCCAGCAGGCGCAAGCGCAAACGCTGGTGGGTGTATTCCACGTCGCGCTGCACTGCCTGTTGTTCGCGGTCCATTTCTTCGATTTGCAGGTAGCCTAGCGCTGCCACGATGGCTGCCATGAACAGCGCGACCGCTGCCAGTGGAGCCAGCATGGCGACCCAGTCCTGGCGATGGGGTGCGAGTTGTCGCCACCAGCTCCGGGCCCGTTTGAGGGCCTTTATTTCCAGTGGGTGGGGCAATGAGATGAAAGAACCAAGTGGCATGGTGCGAGTGTAGGCGGGCGCTCACGGTGCTCTACGCCATTCCTAAGTTTCTTAAAATTTCACATAATGAGATGAAGAAGCATTATTTGAAATTTTCTAAAAGTTGTGAGAAACTCGCTACAGTGAACCGTTAACAACAAAACCATGAGGTCAGACATGACGAACTCTGCATCTATCCCCAGTCCCACGCCACCGTTTCAGGTCGGCAGCGACATCGACGCCATTGAGACCCGCGAGTGGATGGACGCACTGTCCGCCGTGATCGAAGCCGAGGGCCCGGAACGCGCGCACTTCCTGCTCGAACAACTCTTGGAGCATGCCCGCCAGAAGAGCATTGACATGCCGTTTTCTGCCACCACGGGCTATGTCAACACG
>CAIWRE010000116.1 GCA_903914985.1 uncultured beta proteobacterium
ATCGACGCCTGCCACAAACGTGCGCGCCCGATTGTGATGACCACCATCGCCATGGGCGCCGGCATGGTGCCGCTGGCCGTGGGTTGGGGTGCGGCCGACAGCAGCTTCCGCAGCCCCATGGCCGTGGCCGTGATCGGCGGGCTGATGACGTCTACCGTGCTGAGCCTGCTTGTCATTCCCTCGGTATTTACCGTGATGGATGACCTGGAGCGCTTCCTGGGGCGGGTGAAGGCGCGGGTGTTTGGGGCCAAGCGGGACTGACCGCCCAACGGACCTGTGCCCTGCTAAAAGTGGTACGTGATGCTGCTGAAATCACGGACCGCAAACACATAGAGGATCGTCAGGTCTTCGGCCTCCACGTTGTTGATCTGGTGGGTGGCGTTGCCTGGTATGAACAGCAGCCTGCCGGGCGTGACCTCATGCACCACCCCCTCAATCGTGACCGTCCCGCGACCTGACAGGGTGAAATAGGTCTCGGGTTGGGCATGGCGGTGCGGCTCCAGTGACTCTCCTTGTTGCAGGCGCACCACGCCCACGGTCAGGTCGTTTTGGCAACCGGAGGCGCTGCCGAGCAGCTCTTTCCATTGCGCCAGGCCGCGCGCGGCACGCTGCTCAGGGGGCCATTGCTCCCATTCCAATTCGTCGAGGTGGGTAGAGGCGGTTTGCATATCAATGTCGTGTTGTTGGCTGATCTGCGCAGATTCTAAGAACCGCAGGCCGTGTCGCAATAAGTCCTTACACTTCGCGCTCATTGCTTTTTTACTGGACATTTGCTGGAGCGCCCCCTGATGAAGTTTCGTTTCCCCATCATCATCATTGATGAAGACTTTCGCTCGGAAAACACCTCCGGCCTCGGCATCCGGGCCTTGGCCCAGGCCATAGAGTCTGAAGGTTTTGAGGTACTGGGTGTTACCAGCTATGGCGACCTGAGCCAATTTGCCCAGCAGCAAAGCCGGGCCAGCGCCTTTATTTTGTCGATTGACGACGAAGAGTTCACCCCCGGCCCCGACCTCGACCCCGCGGTGCTGAACCTGCGCCACTTCATTGAAGAAGTGCGCCGCAAGAATCTGGACGTGCCCATTTACGTCTACGGCGAAACCAAGACCAGCCGCCATATTCCCAACGACATCCTGCGCGAACTGCACGGCTTCATCCATATGTTTGAGGACACGCCGGAGTTTGTGGCGCGCCACATCATCCGTGAGGCCAAAAGCTACCTCGAGGGCGTGCAACCCCCGTTTTTCAAGGCCTTGCTGGACTATGCCGACGACGGCTCCTACTCCTGGCACTGCCCCGGGCACTCGGGTGGTGTGGCTTTTCTCAAGAGCCCGGTGGGCCAGATGTACCACCAGTTTTACGGCGAAAACATGCTGCGCGCCGACGTCTGCAACTCGGTGGAAGAGCTGGGCCAGCTGCTCGACCACAACGGCGCAATTGGCGCCAGCGAGCGCAATGCGGCGCGGATTTTTAACGCCGACCACTGCTTTTTTGTCACCAACGGCACCAGCACCAGCAACAAAATGGTCTGGCACCACACGGTGGCGCCGGGCGACGTGGTGGTGGTGGACCGCAACTGCCACAAGTCCATCCTGCACGCCATCATCATGACCGGCGCGGTGCCGGTGTTCTTGAAGCCGACGCGCAACCATTTCGGCATCATCGGCCCCATTCCGCAAAGCGAGTTCACCCCGGACGCCATCCGCAACAAGATTGCCGCCAACCCCCTGCTCAAAGGCGTGGATGCCAAAACCGTCAAGCCGCGCGTGCTGACCATCACCCAGTCCACCTACGACGGCGTGCTTTACAACACGGAGACCGTCAAGAAAATGGTTGACGGCTATGTGGAAAACATCCACTTCGACGAGGCCTGGCTGCCGCACGCGGCCTTCCATCCGTTCTACGGCACCTACCATGCCATGGGCAAAAAGCGCGCGCGCCCCAAGCATGCGATGGTGTACTCCACCCAGTCCATTCACAAACTGCTGGCGGGTATCAGCCAGGCCAGTCACGTGCTGGTGCAGGACTCGCAAACCGTCAAGCTGGACCGCCACTTGTTCAATGAGGCCTACCTCATGCACACGTCCACCAGCCCGCAGTACAGCATCATTGCCAGCTGCGACGTGGCCGCTGCCATGATGGAGCCGCCCGGCGGCACAGCGCTGGTAGAGGAGAGCATTGCTGAGGCCCTGGACTTCCGCCGCGCCATGCGCAAGGTGGACGAGGAATACGGCGACGACTGGTGGTTCAAGGTCTGGGGACCGGACAAACTGGCCGAAGAGGGCATTGGCCGCGCCACCGACTGGGTGCTCAAGGCCGAAGGCAAAAGCGTCAAAGCCAACTGGCACGGCTTTGGCAAGATGGCGGCCGGATTTAATATGCTGGACCCGATCAAGGCGACCATCGTCACCCCGGGCATGGACTTGAACGGCAAATTTGCCAAGACCGGCATTCCGGCCAGCATCGTGACCAAGTTTTTGGCTGAGCATGGCGTGGTGGTGGAAAAAACCGGGCTGTACAGCTTTTTCATCATGTTCACCATCGGCATCACCAAAGGCCGCTGGAACAGCATGCTCACGGCCTTGCAGCAGTTCAAAGACGACTACGACAAAAACCAGCCCATGTGGCGCATCCTGCCGGAGTTCTGCAAAAAGCATCCGCGCTACGAAAAAATGGGCCTGGCCGACCTGTGCCAGCACCTGCACGCCTTGTATGCCAAGTACGACATTGCCCGCCTCACCACCGAGATGTACCTCAGCGACCTGACCCCGGCCATGAAGCCCAGCGACGCCTATGCCCACATCGCTTTGCGCAAGACCGAGCGGGTCGAAATTGACCACCTTGAAGGCCGCGTCACCGTCGGTTTGGTCACGCCGTACCCCCCCGGCATTCCCTTGCTGATTCCCGGCGAAGTGTTCAACAAAAAAATCGTGGACTACCTCAAGTTCTCGCGCGAATTCAATACCCAATGCCCCGGCTTTGAGACCGACATCCATGGTCTGGTGGAAGAAGAGGGCGCGGACGGCAAGAAGCACTACTTCGCAGACTGCGTGAAGCTGTCCTGAGCACGCCATGAACTTCCTCATCGTGGGTGCGGGTGCGATTGGCTGCTATGTCGGGGCGCGTCTCGCTGCCGCCGGGCAGCAGGTGGCGTTTGTAGGCCGAGCCCACGTGATCGATCCGCTGGCCCAGGGTGGCCTGACCGTGTCGGACCTGGATGGCTTCGAGGCGCAGCTGCCGGCGGCGCAACTCAGCTTGCACACCTCGGTGGCGCAGGGCTGGGCGGCGTTGAACCCGCGTGATGGCAGCGGTGGCCCCACTATCGTTTTGCTGTGCGTCAAAGGCGGGGCCACGGCGTCCGCCGCACGGGAAATTGCCGAACAATG
>CAIWRE010000117.1 GCA_903914985.1 uncultured beta proteobacterium
ATGATGAAGCTGGATGGCTTTGATTACGAGTCTGCTCAAGAGGTTCTCAAAGCGGTGTTTGGTGCCGAGGCCCCTGACTTCCTGCCTGTTGGGCGTCTGAGCAACGACTGCGATGCACCGTTTGCCGGTGCTTACGGCGGCGTTGAACCCTGTGTTGCCCGGATTTACCAGCTCGACTCCCTGGTGCGCCGCGCAAGCAGTTTGCAACTGACGGCCGACGCCCGTTTTGTGGCAACCGAAGGAGTGTTGGCATGATCGACGCGATCTACAACTTTGGCCTTCAATTGTCAGCGCAGGCTTGGTGGACCGTGGTCGCCTGGCCGGTCGTCTGGACGCTGCTGAAAATTGTGGTGGTGGTGCTGCCTCTCATGGGCGCCGTGGCCTACCTCACGCTGTGGGAGCGCAAGTTTCTGGGCTGGATGCAGGTGCGTCTGGGGCCCAACCGTGTGGGTCCTTGGGGCTTGTTGCAGCCGATTGCCGATGCATTGAAGCTGCTGACCAAAGAGATTTTGGTGCCTGCTGCGGCCAACAAAGGTCTGTTTTTTATCGGCCCGATTTTGACCATCATGCCGGCGCTGGCCGCTTGGGCAGTGGTGCCTTTCGGTCCTGATGTTGCGCTGGCCAATGTCAACGCTGGTTTGCTGTTTGTCATGGCCATTACCTCCATGGAAGTCTATGGCGTGGTGATCGCCGGCTGGGCGTCCAATTCCAAATACGCGTTTCTGGGTGCTTTGCGCGCATCGGCACAAATGGTGAGCTATGAAATCGCCATGGGTTTTTGCTTGGTGATTGTGCTGATGATCACCGGCAGCATGAACATGACCGACATCGTGGTCGCGCAGTCCAAGGGCATGTTTGCGTCCCAGGGCTTGGGCGTACTGTCGTGGAACTGGTTGCCGCTGTTGCCGATTTTTGTGGTGTATGTGATTTCCGGTCTCGCCGAGACCAACCGCCATCCCTTTGACGTGGTGGAGGGTGAGGCCGAGATCGTGGCCGGGCACATGGTGGAGTATTCCGGCATGTCCTACGCCATGTTCTATTTGGCCGAATACGCCAATATGTGGCTGGTGTCCATCCTGGCCGCCATCATGTTCTTGGGTGGCTGGTTGTCGCCGCTGGCGATGCTGGACTGGATTCCCGGCGGCATTTGGCTGGGTATCAAGACCTGCGCGATCGTGAGTCTGTTCATCTGGGTGCGCGCCACCTTCCCCCGGTTCCGTTACGACCAGATCATGCGTCTGGGCTGGAAAGTGTTTATCCCCGTCACTTTGGTGTGGCTGGTGGTTGTTGGGGTCTGGATGCAGACGCCGTTGAGTATCTGGAAGTAAGACACGCACATGGCTTCACACAATCTGGCTTACAAGCCGGCGCCTTTTTCGATGCGCGATTTTCTCCAAAGCTTCTTGCTGCTGGAGTTGCTCAAGGGCATGGCCCTGACGATGCGCTACGCCTTCCGTAAAAAGGTCACGGTTCAGTTCCCTGAAGAGAAAACACCTTTGTCGCCCCGGTTCCGGGGTCTGCATGCGCTTCGCCGGTATGAGAATGGCGAAGAGCGCTGCATTGCCTGCAAGCTATGCGAAGCAGTGTGTCCGGCCATGGCCATCACCATCGAGTCCGATGTGCGCGACGACGGATCGCGCCGCACCACCCGCTACGACATTGACTTGACCAAGTGCATCTTCTGTGGCTTTTGCGAAGAGAGCTGCCCGGTGGACTCCATTGTGGAAACCCATATTCTGGAATACCACGGTGAAAAGCGGGGTGACCTGTACTTCACCAAAGAGATGTTGCTGGCTGTGGGTGACCGCTATGAGACCGAAATCGCGGCAGCCAAGCAGGCCGATGCCAAGTACCGCTAAGCGACTGCACGAAAGAACTTGAACATGAGCGTCACAACCGGTCTCTTTTACGCCTTTTCGGCGGTGCTGCTGTTTGCGGCCTTTCGGGTGATTACCGCCCGCAACCCCGTTCACGCCGCGCTTTTTTTGGTGTTGACGTTTTTTCAGGCATCCATGATTTGGATGCTCCTGAAAGCTGAATTCTTGTCGATCACGCTGGTGCTGGTGTATGTGGGCGCGGTGATGGTCTTGTTCCTGTTCGTCGTGATGATGATGGACATCAACGTGGAAAACCTGCGGGTCGGTTTTTGGAATCACTTCCCGCTGGCCGCCGCAGTCGGCGTGGTGATCGCATTGGAAATGGCTGCTGTGCTGATGGGCGGTTTTCGCGTGGTGGATGATCCCAACGCGCTGGCCGAAGTCCCCGGCGGGCTGTCCAACACCCAGCAGCTGGGCAAACTCATCTACACCCAGTACCTATTCCCCTTGGAAATTGCAGCGGCCATTTTGTTGGTCGCCATGATCGCGGCGATTGCCTTGACCTTGCGTGAGCGCAAGGACAGCAAGTACGTGAGCCCGGGTGACCAGGTGCGTGTCAAAGCGGCTGACCGCATGACCGTTTTGAAAATGTCTTCCAGCCAAGTGGCTCCTGAGCCGGTGGCGGAAGTGGCGGCACAGCCGGAGAACAAAGCATGACCTTGACCCTTGGACATTTCCTCTCGCTGGGCGCCATGCTGTTTGCGCTGTCAGTCGTTGGTATCTTCTTGAACCGCCGCAACCTCATCGTGTTGCTCATGGCCATTGAGCTGATGCTGTTGGCGGTGAATACCAACTTTGTCGCTTTTTCACACTACCTGAACGACATGCACGGCCAGGTGTTCGTGTTTTTCATTCTGACCGTGGCCGCCGCGGAATCTGCGATTGGCCTGGCGATTTTGGTGTTGTTGTTCCGGAGCAAGTCCAGCATCAGCGTGGACGAACTCAATACGCTCAAGGGTTGAAAATAAGATGAGTCAAACCCTCAGTGCAGCCACGCTGCTCGTGGTTCCCATGGCGCCTCTGGCGGGCGCCGTGTTGGCCGGTATTTTTGGTACGAAATTTGGCGGCAATTGGTTTGGCCGCAAGGTTGCCCATTCGCTCACCATTGGTGGTGTGTTGCTCGCGTTTGTGCTGTCTGCGTTCACCTTGCAAAGCGTGGTCCATGACGGCGCGCGTCTGAACGAGACGCTTTACACCTGGATGGTGGTCGGCGGTCTGAAGATGGAGATCGGCTTCATGGTCGATGGACTC
>CAIWRE010000118.1 GCA_903914985.1 uncultured beta proteobacterium
GCTTTCTCGTCACGCACGCGTTTGACCACATCCACGGTGTCCACCACCTTCACGTGCACCACTTTCACGCCGAACTGCTGCGAGGCTTGGTCGGCGGCCCATTGGATATAGGCATTGATGGTGGGTGCGCCCCCCCAGGCGTTGAAGTACACGGTCTGGCCGCGCGCTTGTGCCAGGGTGCGTTGCCATGCGGATGCGTCGGCACGGGCGACAAATGGGGTCAGGCCACCTGCAAGCCAGCCCAGGGCAACGCGACGATCCATCTTGTGCACGGTCCTTACTGCAGCAAGGCCTGCGCAAATTCGCGGGCGTTGAAAGTCTCGAGTTCTTCCAGCTTTTCGCCCACACCAATGAAGTACACGGGGATGGGTCGTTCGCGGGCAATGGCAGCCAGCACGCCGCCCTTGGCCGTACCGTCGAGCTTGGTGATGATGAGGCCGGTCAGGCCCAGTGCATCGTCAAAAGCGCGCACCTGGGCCAGGGCGTTTTGGCCGGTGTTGCCGTCAATCACCAGCAGCACTTCTTGCGGACATGCGCCCAGGCCGGAGGCCTCGCCCGCTTTTTGCACCACGCGCTTCATCTTTTTCAGCTCTTCCATCAGGTGCAACTGCGTCGGCAGTCGCCCGGCGGTGTCAATCAAAACCACGTCCTTGTTGCGTGCCTTGCCAGCGCAGACCGCGTCGTAGCTCACGGCGGCGGGGTCGCCGTTTTCCTGGCTGACAATCTCCACCGTGTTGCGATCCGCCCAGACGGTGAGCTGCTCGCGGGCGGCGGCCCGGAAGGTGTCCGCCGCGGCCAGCAGCACGGTGGCACCCTCGTCGGCCAGTCGGTGGGTGAGTTTGCCAATCGAGGTCGTCTTGCCCGCACCGTTGACCCCCGCCACCATGATGACGGTGGGCGTTTGTGCGCCCAAGGTGAGTGGTTTTTGCAAGGGCGCAAGCAGTGTGCTCAGGCCGTCCACCAACAAATCCTTGAGTTGCGCCGGTGTCTCGGCCCGGGTTTCTTTGGCTTTGCGGCGCAGTTCGGCGATCAGGGTTTCGGTGGCGGCTACCCCTGCGTCGGCCATGAGAAGGGCGGCTTCCAAGTCTTCAAACAACGCCTCGTCAATGCGGCTGCCGCCAAACACGGACGAAATGCCTTTGGCTGTTTTGCCCAGGCCAGCCCTCAGACGGGCCAGCCAGCCCTGGCGGCCTTGCGCTACGGGGCTGGGCGCGCCTGCGCCAGCCTCAACTGCCGATGGAGTCGCGATTTCCGGAGCAGGGGCCGCAGGGCTGGAGGGTACTTGCGCCGGGGGCGCTTTTTTGAAAAAGCTGAACATGTGTGCGTTCTTAGAATGCAGCATTCTATGAAACACCCTCTCAAGCTCGCGGCCCGCTCTTTTTTCTTCACTTTGCTTGCCCCGGCACTTCTGGGCGCGCCCCTGCAAGCCCATGCCGAACAAGCGCAGCATTTCACGCTGTCCAATGGAATGACACTCATCGTCAAGCCCGACCATCGGGCTCCCACGGCCGTGCACATGCTGTGGGTGCGTGTGGGCTCGATGGACGAGGTGGACGGCACCTCGGGCGTGGCCCATCTACTCGAACACATGTTGTTCAAGGGCACGCCTACGGTGAAGGCTGGCGACTTCTCCCGCCGGGTGGCTGCACTGGGGGGCCGGGAAAACGCGTTCACCAGCAAAGATTACACCGGCTATTACCAGCAGATTCCTACGCAAAAACTGGCCGACGCGATGCAACTTGAGGCAGACCGCTTTGCGCACAATCAGTGGAGCGACGAAGACTTTCGCAAAGAGCTGGAGGTGGTGAAAGAGGAGCGCCGTTTGCGTACCGAGGACAACCCGCACGCGCGCTTGTTCGAGGCCATGTCCGCCACTGCTTACCAAGCCTCACCCTACCGCCGCCCGATTGTGGGTTGGATGAGCGACCTGGAGTCCATGCAGCCAGACGATGCGCGCGCCTTTTACCGCCGCTGGTACACGCCTGCCAATGCGGCCGTGGTGGTGGCGGGGGATGTGGATCCGCAAGCGGTGCGGGCACTGGCCGAAAAACACTATGGCGGCTTGCAGCGCGCCGAGGTGCCGGCGCGCAAACCGCGCAACGAGCCGCCCCAAAGTGGCCTGCGGCGTTTGGACTACAAGGCCCCGGCCCAGCAGGGTTATGTAGCCCTCGCATTCAAAGTGCCCGGCATACGGCCCCCATCCGCTGGTGGCACCCTGTGGGATGCCCAGGCCCAGGACGCCTTGGCGCTGACGGTGCTGTCGGCCGTGTTGGATGGCTACGACGGCGCGCGCCTGGAGCGGGCACTCACGCAGTCCGACGACCATGTGGCTGATAGCGCAGGCGCGCACTACAGCGCCACAGCCCGTGGGCCGGTTACCTTCATGCTGTCCGGAGTTCCTGCGACCGGAAAAACCAGCGCAGCCCTTGAAGCAGCCTTGCGCGCAACCGTGAAGCGCGTGGCCGACGAAGGCATTCAGGCGGCTGAGCTCAAACGCGTGATCAACCAGTGGACTGCCAGCGAGGTCTACCAGCAAGACAGCGTGTTCAACCAGGCCCGCATGCTCGGTGCCAACTGGGCCATGGACCTGCCACCGAACTTTGAGACTGAGCTCCTGGAGCGACTGCGCAGCGTCACACCGGAGCAGGTGCAGTCGGTAGCCGCACGCTATTTTGGCGATGATGAGCTAACGGTGGCCACGCTGCTGCCCCAGCCGCTAGACCCCTTGCGAAAACCCCGACCGGCGCTGTCCGGCGCACGGCATTGAAGCAGGGACCAGGCACCATGAATATTTTTTTGTCGCGTTTCGCACCGGTTCGCGGGGTGTTCTTTTTACTTCTGTTGGCACCTGCCGCTTGGGCCGCTTTGCCGATTGAACACTGGACACACGCCAGCGGCGCGCGTGTCTACCTGGTGCAAAGCCCCGGTATTCCC
>CAIWRE010000119.1 GCA_903914985.1 uncultured beta proteobacterium
CAAGAGACCACGCCCACCGACGCCAGTTCGGCTGGCACCACGCCCGCACTGGCACAGCTTTGGCCCACCATGCGGATGATTTGGGCGGCCAGCGCACCCCGGTCGCCTTCTTTAGCGGTTGGCTCGGACAGCTTGCCACGCACTCCACGCGCATCGGCCACGCTGACAGCGACCTTGGTGCCACCAATGTCGACGCAGGCCACCGGCGCCATAGACGGAGGGAAAGTAATGGACGGTGCGGCAGCGGACATGGTTCTGAACCTGAAGATGGCAATGAGGGCGCCAATGCTAACGCCCTGCGCCGGGACGGATTTACCACGCGGTTACAGGCGGTGGGTCTTGTCTCCGTGCACAAAACCCAAGGGCTGCCAGACGGGGCCCACGCCCAGGGCGATCACTTTGAAGAGTTCACCCATTTCGTGCTCCAGGATCAGCCGCTGCGCGGCGCTGCGCACCGGCAGGCTGGCGGCCTGCATCAGATCGATCAGCCCGCAGTTGATGAGGAAATGCGCCTGGTTGGTGTATCCCAGCACCTCCATGCCTGCATCCTGCGCGGCCAATGCCAAGGCCGTGAAGTTGACGTGGGCGGTGATGTCTTTCTGCCCCACGTGGACTAGCGGGTTGGGGTCACTCTGGTGGGCTTGGTGGCACATGACGGTGCCCATGTGGCGCTGGGGGTGGTAGTACTCGGCTTCGGGGAATCCATAGTCCAGCAGCAGCACCATGCCACGGTCCAGACGCTGAGCCAGCGTGCGGACAAAGGCCTCGCTCTGCGGGTGGATTTCAGTCAAGTAGTCGTGGTCGCCCTGCACCTCGGCGGGGGGGCGAAGCGCGGTGGGCTGGTCGGCCCAGGCCAATGCCCCCCCGTCAGGCGACAAAGCCACGCCGCGCTCATGCCAGACACCGTTCACCCGCGCCAGCAGCCGCACCGGCATGGCGTCGATCAACTCATTGCCCAGCACCACGCCGTGCATGTGCTCGGGCAAGGCACTCACCCACTGCACTGTGTCACCCCAAGGCGCCAATCGAATTTGCTGGCGGGCGCGCAGCGAGCCCGACAAATCCACGATGGTGTAGCGCGTCAGTGGCACATTCATTTCCTGGAGTGCTGACAAGACCTGCCCGGCCAATGCACCGGTGCCAGCGCCAAATTCCCATACTTCATCCGTACCCGTGGCCTGCAGTGCCTGCGCCACTTGGCGGGCCAAGGCATAGCCAAACAGGGGACTGATCTCGGGCGCGGTCACAAAGTCGCTGCCCGGCGCGCCGTCCTGGCCGCCCGGCATAGGGCCAAATTTAGGCAGGTCGGCGGCGTAGTAGCCCATGCCGGGTGTGTACAACGCCTTTTCCATAAAGGCGTCAAAACCCATCCAACCGCCCTGCGCGCGGATGGCATCGGCAAGTTGCTGCTGCAGCGCAGCGCTGACAGTGGGCACGTCTGTCATAGCCACACACCAATGGAAAACAGGGAGCGCTCGTTAAACTCGGGGGTCTTCATCGTGATACTTAGCTTGGCACTGCGCCAGGATTTACCGGATTGTCCCCTTTTATGTCTGCCCCGCTCCCGCCCTCTTCCGCCGCCAACCGCCCCAGTGTGCTGGTCACCGGCGGCGCCAAGCGCTTGGGGCGCGAGATTGCCTTGGCATTGGCCGCCAGCGGCTGGCGGGTGGCGGTGCACTACCGCGACTCGGTAGAAGACGCCACGCGCACTACCGCCGAGTGCGCCAAGCTGACTCCGGGTGCAGCCAGTTTTCGGGCCAACTTGAGCAATGAGACTGCCGTGCGCAATCTGCTGCCCACGGTCATTGAGCAGTTCGGCACGGTGGACGCCGTGGTCAACAGCGCTTCGACCTTTGAACATGACAATGCCGCAACCTTTAGTTTTGCCGCCATGGACAAGCATTTGCGGGCCAATACCGGCGCTGCGATCTTGCTCGCGCAAGCCCTGCACACGCACATTGACGCGCGCAACCGCGCTCTGCCAGATCAAACCCAAGTTGCAGACTGCAGCGGCGTGGTCGTCAACATGCTGGACCAGAAGCTGTGGAACCAGAACCCCGACTTCTTCAGCTACACCTTGTCCAAAGCTGCCTTGGAAGCTGCCACCACCATGCTGGCGCTGGCCCTGAGCCCCTTGGTGCGCGTGGTCGGTGTAGCGCCGGGCCTGACGCTGACCAGCCACCTTTTGAGCGACGACAAGTTTGCCGCCCTGCACAAGCTCTCGCCACTGGGGCGCTCGTCCACGCCGGCGGATGTGGCATCCACCGTGCGCTTCGCGATGGAGAACCAATCAATCACCGGCACCACCTTGCTGGTGGATGGCGGCCAGCACCTGATGCGCTTTGAGCGCGATTTTTCTCTGATGTAAGGCGCATTGCATGCAGCACCGAACCACCGGCACCCAAACCCTGACCCTGACCGGTCTGCGCTTTGAGGCCAACTTGGGCATCCTCGAGTCGGAGCTCACTGCCCCCCAACCGATTCAGGTCGATGCCGAATTGCACGTGGGCACCCAGCCACTGCAACCGCGTGACGATGACATCAACCATGTGCTGGACTACCGCAAGGTGCGCCAGATCATCATCAACGAATGCACCGCTGAGCATGTCAATTTGTTGGAAAGCATGATTGGCAAACTGGCCGACCGCTTGATGCAGCTCCCCGGCGTGCTGGGTGTGCGGGTGAAGATCGCCAAGCTCGAAATTTTTGACGACTGTGAAGTCGCGATCCGGATTGAAACCGGACAGTGGTAAACCTGAACCGAGACCCCCATGACTGCCCTTTGGACTGATACCGACTTGGCCGCGCCCATCTTGCAAGCCCCCTCTGGTGCCGCCGCGCTGGCCCAGGAGGCCGCCCAACGTGCCGCCTATGAAACCCACAAGCTCGAAAAACGCCTGTGCCGCCAGGTAGGGCAGGCCATCATGGACTACCACATGATTGAAGAGGGCGACCGCGTGATGGTCTGTGTGTCGGGCGGAAAAGACAGCTACGCGATGCTGGACCTGCTCCTGAAAATGCAGCAGCGCGCGCCCGTGAATTTTGAGCTGATTGCCGTCAACCTCGACCAAAAGCAGCCTGGCTTTCCGGACCACATTCTTCCGGCCTACTTGAAGCAGCTGGGCGTGCCGTTTCACATTGAAACGCAGGACACCTACAGCATCGTGAAGAAGGTAATCCCCGAAGGCAAGA
>CAIWRE010000120.1 GCA_903914985.1 uncultured beta proteobacterium
GACAAATTCGAGTCCTGCGAGCTGGTGGCGTTCACCGCGCTTGGGAACGTGACCCATCTCATGGGCCACCAGGCCGCCGATCGTGTCGAACTCATCAGCGTCCTCACGGGACTGCAAATGGACATTGAACGCGGTTTCTATCCGCTCTATTGGCGCGTCGCCGTTCACGCGGTAGCCGCCGTCGGGCAGGGCAAAAATATCGCCCTCATCGTCCTCGATGTCGAATTCGTCTTCGATTTCTCCGACGATTTGCTCGAGTACGTCTTCAATTGTGATCAGCCCGGCAACGCGGCCGAATTCGTCAATGACGATGGCCAGGTGGTTGCGGTAGCCGCGAAAGTCGCGCAGCAGGTCGTTCAGGCCTTTGGTTTCGGGCACAAACACGGCAGGGCGCAACAAGGCACGGATATTGAGCTCAGGCGCGCGCTGCAGTTTGAGCAGGTCTTTGGCCATCAGGGTGCCGATGATGTTTTCACGCTCCCCCTCAAACACCGGAAAACGCGAGTGCGCCGTGTCGATCACGGTATGCATCAGATCGTCCATGGGCGATTGGATATTGATCAGATCCATGCGCGTGGCAGGCACCATCACGTCGCCCGCCGTCATATCCGCCATGCGGATCACGCCTTCGAGCATCGCGCGTGATTGGGCGCCGATAATTTTGTTGTCTTCGGCCTCGGCCAGGGTTTCAATCAACTCGTCGGCCGAGTCAGGGCCGGGATGGAGAAATTCAGCCAAGCGTTGCAGAAAGGTTCGCTTGTCTTCTTTTTCAGCGGGGTGCGCGGGGTGAGGGTCTGACACTGACGTGGGGCACAAGGGCCATTTTTGCGAGGCCTCTAGGATAGCCCATGCTCCCGGGCCTGTCTCAGCTACTTAAAGCGTAGGCTTCTCGGGTCCCTGGCGCAAGCCTTGGCGCACCTGCTGTATGCCCGCAAGCAAGCCCCAAAAATGGTGTGCCTGCACTTTCAACCGGTAGTCGGTGTCGGCAATCTGGCTGTCAACCGCCTCGCTCCACTGCGATTGCAATGTGGGGTTGGGTAATTGAAGGTAAGCGTCCGATTCCGAGCCAAATCGCTCCACTTTGGCGCCCGCCTTGCGGGCGATCTTGAGCATGGCGCTGTTTTCGCTCAGTGCGTGGATGAATAGCAGCGAAATCCGGTCGTTTTGGGCATGCAGTTGGGCCCGTGCAAACAACTCGGCACCCAATCCTTTGCCCCGGTAAGCAGGCAAGACCGAGACACCGAACTCCGCGCAGCGGTCGGCTTTGGGATCCTTGGCGTACGCGAGATGCGCAACGGCGATCAGGCGCAAGCGCCGGTTGAAGACGCCATACACCTGGTCCCGGTCAAAGTCCAAGCCTTGCACATAGCGCTCGATCTGGGCATCTTGCGCGGCATAACCAAAGCGCATGTAACGGTCAGCGGGGGAGAGTTCAAGCAAATGCGCCAAAACCGCAGCGCGATGGCGCGGACGAAGACCGCGCACCGGAACCAGCGCCGCCTTGGCAGACCGACCGCCGGCCAGGGGGACGGCACCGGAGGAAGTACGCCACCGCAAGAGTCCCGCGGCGGCGTCCCGCACGATGGAAAGGGTCTTACGTAATTGGCTCATGCGGCCATCATAAGGGTTTTCCCTAGTATTTGCTGCACTGCAGCGTAAACCCAGCCCCTTTGGCGACTCTGTGCGACCCGGGTCAAGGCATAGACTTGGCTCTCCCGTTCACTGGCCTCATTTTTCACCATGCACACTGTCCCGCATCCCGTTGCCTTGCCTCCTTCGGTGCGGGTGTTCCAGCGCGGCTGGCTTTCCTCCAACAACATTCTGGTGAGCGACACCCACCATGCGGCGTTGATCGACAGCGGCTACTGCACCCACAGCGCCCAGACTGTGGCGCTGGTGCAGGACGCCTTGGCCGGTCAGAGGCTGGACTTGTTGTTGAACACCCATCTGCATAGCGATCACTGCGGGGGCAATGCTGCTTTGCAGGCGGCGTATCCGGCGATGTTGACCTGGATCCCGCCAGGGCTGGCGCCTGCGGTCAAGCCCTGGACACCGTCTCAACTGAGTTTTGACGCCACAGGACAAAGCTGCCCGCCTTTCCACATCGACTCCACATTGCAGCCGGGAAGCACGCATCGTCTGGGCGGTCTGGAGTGGCAGGTGCACGCTGCGCCCGGCCATGACCCGCATTCGGTGGTGCTGTTTGCGCCTGAAGCCCGGTTGCTGATTTCAGCCGATGCGCTGTGGGAAAACGGATTTGGCGTGGTGTTTCCAGAACTCGAGGGTGAGGACGCCTTTGATGAAGTGGGCGCCACACTGGACCTGATTGAAGCCTTGAAGCCTGTCACGGTCATTCCCGGCCATGGCGCGCCATTTACCTCCGTCACCCAGGCCTTGGTGACAGCACGCAACCGGTTGGACTACTTTCAGCGCCAGCCTGAGCGCCACCGCAACTATGCGGCCAAGGTCCTGCTCAAGTTCAAATTGCTGGAGCAGCAAAGCATGAGCGTGGATTCACTCATCCATTGGGCTGTTTCCACGCCCTATATCCAGCAGATGGCCCAATCCGGCAAGGGCGCTGATTCAGCGCACGCACTGGTGTCCGATTGGCTGGCACAGTTGGTAAAGGGCGGCGCGGCCGAACGCGATGGACATCGAATCAGCAACCGCGATTGACCCGTGAGATGGATCGGTTAGGCGCTGCGCTTGCCGCGGCTCACTGGCACGCCCAATTGCTTGAGTTTGCGGTACAGATGGGTGCGCTCCAAGCCGGTCTTTTCTGATACCCGGGTCATGGAGCCCGCCTCCTTGGCCAGCTGGAATTCAAAATACGCCCGCTCAAATGCATCGCGCGCATCGCGCAGCGGACGGTCGAGATCAAAGGTCTGAATGGGTGTCGCCGCTGTTTGTGGCGACAACATATCCTGGTCCGAAAACGCACTGGCGGAATGCGGCAGGGCTGCCTCAAGCCTGGCAGCGGAACGGCTGGGCGTCACACTGTTGCGCATCAAACCCAGCTCAACCGCCTTGAGCAATTTTTGCAGGGTGACGGGTTTTTCCAAAAACGCCAATGCGCCGATTTTTGTCGCCTCCACCGCAGTCTCAATCGTGGCATGCCCGCTCATCATGATCACCGGCATGGTCAACAAGCCGGTCGAGGCCCACTCCTTGAGCAGTGTTACACCGTCGGTGTCGGGCATCCAGATATCGAGCAGAACCAGATCCGGGCGCTCGCGCAGTCGTGCGGCCCGGGCCTGTGCCGCGTTTTCCGCCAAGTCGACGGTGTGCCCCTCGTCATTGAGAATTTCCCACAGCAGATCACGGATGCCATGTTCATCGTCAACCACCAAAATATTTGCCATGATGTATGCGCTGTTCGTTCAGGTATTTTTTAAATTGATCACGTTTTCGGCGCTCGCCAATGATAGCGAGACCTGGGCACCAAAGACGACCCCGTCCTGCACCCGGTTGCTGATTTCAATGCGAGATGCGTGGTCATCTGCGATTTTTTTGACCACTGCCAACCCCAGTCCGGTGCCCCGTTGTTTGGTCGTGACATAAGGCTCAAACGCGCGCTTGAGAATGTTCTCGGGAAAGCCGCCGCCGTGGTCCAGCACCGACAAGCGAACCCGACCGGAATTGGGAAGCAACTGGGTGCGCAACACAATGCTTGCGGCAGAACTGCCTGCCGCCAACGCCGGTGATGCAGCCAGGGCTTGCTCCGTCGCGTCCTGGGCGTTTTGCAACAAGTTGTGCAGCACTTGGCGCAGCTGCTCGGCATCGCCCAATACGCGGGGGACCTGCCCATCGAGTTCCAGCCGGATGGGCACTGCCGACGTCTCGTACAAGTGCAACACGTCGGCCACCAGCGCATTCAGGTCCACGGGCGCCAACACGGCGGCAGGCAGGCGCGCGTAATCACGGAAGTCGTTGACCAGGCGCTTCATGGCGTCAACCTGGTCCACGATCGTTTTGACTGACTTGACCAGCACCGCCTGCTCGCCGGGCTGCAACTTGCCGGTGAGCTTCATCTCCAGCCGCTCAGCGGAGAGCTGGATGGGCGTGAGCGGGTTTTTGATTTCATGCGCCAGGCGGCGTGCCACTTCACCCCAGGCCTGGGCCCGCTGTGCCGAAACAATGTCGGAGATGTCGTCAAACACCAACAAACGGCTGCGGTCCGGCAGGATGGCTCCGCGGGCGATCAAGGTCTGGGCGCGTTCGGCTTCGCTAGCCATCCCTTCATGGGTCACGCCGAGTTCAAATGATTGCTGCCAATGATCGTTGGGCTGCTCCAAGCGCCGGCTCAAAAATTCGGAAAACTGTTGCTGCACGCTGACCGCGAAGGTCTCCAAGCCCGCCAATTGGCGCAACGTGGCTCCCCGAAAGCTATCCAGCGGCAGCTTCAGTATGCGTGCGGCACCGGGATTGGCCGATCGCACGCTGCCATCGGCATTCAGGACCAATACGCCGGAGGTCAGGTTGTCCAAAATGGTTTGCAGATAAGCACGCGCAGAATCCACCTGGGACATGCTGCGCTGAACAGTCTGGCGTGCGTCGGCCAGCTGCTGTGTCATGGACGCAAACGCGCGGGTGAGGCCGCCAAGCTCGTCATTACCCTGCATCGCCAGTTTGGGTGTCAAGTCGCCTGCTGCGACCTGGCTCACGCCCTCTGCCAATACCAGCAGCGGTCTGGCAATTTGATTGCCCAAAATAACCGCCAACAAAATAGCACCAAACACTGCCAGAAAAAGGCTCAGAGTCAGGGTGCCGATGTACATGCGCTTGAGCCCTTCCCGGGCCAAGGCCCGCTCCTGGTACTCCCGGTTAGCACTTTCTACAGCCAACGCGTTGGTCACAAAGTTTGAAGGAAGCGTCCGCTGAACCAGCAAAAACCGCGGCTCTGCGGCCAAGCCGACACTGGCGCTTGGGATAAGCACCAATGCCTTGAGCTGCGGACGCGTGGTTTTGCCGGGGCCGGCCTCTTCCAGGCCTTCGACCCAGGCCACAGAACGCTCAGCCCGCGCGGTGCGCAACTGGCTGCCCGTGGGTTTATCCGGGCTGAGCTGAAAACCAATGGGCCCCACACTGGCGAGTAATTTGCCCGAAGCGCTCCAAATCGTCGCCTCAGTCGCACCCAGTTGCTCCATGACGCGCAACAAGACAAGGTCTGACGCGCCGTCGGTGGTGTCGGTTAACTGCGTTGCAGCAACCCGCGCTTTGGTCGCCAGATCCGAAGAAAGCGTGTCCAGCGTGACACGACCCAAGCTCAGGCCCGCTTCCAACGCGCCTTCGACCTTGACGTCAAACCAAGTCTCGATCGAGCGCGAAACGAATTGATACGACACCACATAAATCAGCACGCCGGGCGCCACACCGACCAGCGCAAAAATGGTGGCGATTTTTACCAGCAAACGACTGCCAAACCGGCCTTGGCGAACCCGTTGAAGCAGGCGCACACCGACCCACACAATGGCAAAAAGCAAGCTGCCGGCCACGACCACGTTCACGCTGAACAGTCGCGCATAGTTTTGCTCGTACATCTCGCGGTTGTTGGTAGCCTGGGTCAGCATATAGAGCAACACCAAACCGATCAGCACCATCAGGGCTGCACCGAGGCCGACGGCTCTACGAATGCCTCCTGTGCCGCCCATGCCGTTGACATCGGCGACTTGCACACTGACGATTGGTTCGCTCATCGCAGGACCTCGGCGCGCAGCGGCATCCGCCCGCTGGTCTGGATGTCCCACTCCGACTGGCCAATGGCGCCTATCTGGAACGGCCGGGGGAGCTGACCGAGGTCCAGACGGAAACGAAGTTCGACGCGGTACTTGGCGGCAGCTTCCGAGTCACTGAGCTCAGCGACCTTCCATCGCGAAATTTGCTTGATCGTCGCTAATGCCTCGGCAAGCGTGTCGTAGTTTTGGCTCAAAGACAGACCCAAAGCGCTGTCGCCACCGTGCCCGTTGGTGACGTTGACGCGCCAACGCCGGCTCAGCGGTTGGTAGAC
The DNA here is from genome assembly GCA_903914985.1 of uncultured beta proteobacterium. Lineage (GTDB taxonomy): Bacteria > Pseudomonadota > Gammaproteobacteria > Burkholderiales > Burkholderiaceae_C > Allorhodoferax. Next base: position 6,008 of record CAIWRE010000120.1, read on the forward strand.
CAGCCGCAACTGGCGTTGCGCTGCACTCACTTTTCTGTCGTACCAATACCAGCGTTCTTGCAGCAGATCAGCCTCTACCAAAAAGTACAAGGGGATGCCTTTGGCCAGCGCCTCTTCGACCACCGGAGGGAGCTCAAAAACAACATTGGCAGATACCAGCACGTCGCCGCCCATCCGGTCGGCCCGCAACTGCTGCAATTCAGCTGCGTTCTGTGCGTGTGCAGCCGAGCCCAGCAGCACAAGCGCAATGAGCAGCACCCGTTGCAAGAAGGGCAACAGGCGCTTAGACAATGCGCTTTTCCAGCACGGCATAAAAGAAGCCATCGTGGTCATGGGCCGGATTGTCGCCGAGCTTGGACCCGCCCGCGGCTGCGGGCAAAAGGTGGCCTGGCGAAGCCAGCCACTGCGCATCCGCCTGGTGTGAAACAAAGCGTTTTACCTGCTCAGACCCTTCGGCCATAAAGACCGAACACGTGCAATAAACCATGCGTCCGCCGGGACGAAGTAAAGGCCACAGCGCCTCCAGGATCTTTTGTTGCAGGAGCGCCAATTGCGCAATGTCGGACTCCCGCCGCAACCAGCGCACGTCCGGGTGACGACGCACGATGCCCGAAGCAGTACATGGAGCGTCGAGCAAGATGCCATCAAAGAGCACACCGTCCCACCAGTCCTGCGGGCGCGAGGCATCGCCCACGTGCAGTTTCGCCTGCAGACCCAGACGGTCCAAGGTTTGCCCCACGCGTTGCATGCGCCGCGCTTCAAGTTCGATGGCCGTGACCTGCGGGTCCGACCATTCAAGCAGATGCGCCGTCTTGCCGCCGGGTGCAGCACAGGCGTCAAGCACACGCGGCGAGGAGCCCAAACCTTGCAAAAGCAGGGGCGCGGCCCATTGCGCTGCGGCGTCCTGCACGGAAACCATGCCCTGGGAAAAACCCGGCAATTGGGTGACCGGGACCGCCCGCGTCAAATAAATCGTCTGGTCAAGGCCCGCCCGCGCTGCAATGCCCTGAGCGTGCAATTGCGCAAGGTACTCATCAACATGTGACTTGCGCGCGTTCACCCGCAGCGTCATGGGCGGATGGCCATTGGCAGCGCTGAGGATGGCCTGCCACTGCTGTGGATATTCGCGTTGCAATCTTTCCACCCACCAGCGGGGATGGTTCCAACGGGCTTCAAGATCACTGTCGGTGGCCGCGACCAGCGCGGCGCGCTCGCGCAGAAACCGCCGCAAACAGGCATTGACGAAATTCGCGTGGGCAGCGCTCGCGGGTGTGCGTTTCAGTGCCTCCACCGCTTGGTTGACCAGTGTGAAGGCGTCGTAAGGCGCAGTGGACTCGTCCCACGCCAATGCCAGTGCGACGCACAAAAGCGCGTCGGTGGCGGGCGCTGGCATGCGCGTCACCAGGGCACTGCGCAGCGCTTGGGCACGCCCCAGATTGCGCCAGACATGAAAGGCCAGGGCCTGCACACCAGGGCGCAAAGAGGCGGCCACGTTTTCGACAGCAGCGGTGCCCGACGCTCCCTTGCGCACGGCGGCGATCACTGCAGCGGTGGCCTGAAGCTGGCGCCACAGGGGTACGGAGTCTGGCGCTACGTCCATGTCCACCTCACAGAAGGGCCATCCAACGAAAGCCCATCAAGCGTGAAACCCACGCGGCCGGGGCCTGGCTGAGCGCCGTTTGGTAGTCGGCGATGGTGAGGTTTGCCGCGCTCCGGTCCAAGGGTGCCTGCGTATCGGCGGCCTGCCAACGATCGCGTAGCGCCTGCAGTACCGCAGGCTCCTCCACCCCTTCAGCAGCCACCGCGTAAGCCAGCCAGGCTTGCTGCAATCGTTCCCACAGCGCACCCACATCCGCGCGCTCTTGAGGGGACCAAAAAAACCGGCGCGGTGCCTTGTAGCTTTTGAGACCGGCCTCCAATGCCAATGCGGCAGCCTCCAACGCGCTGCAAATAGCTTCAGACGCCTTGGCGCTGGACACGGCCTCGCTTGCCACCGCAATCAAGGCGCGCAGCGTGCGCTCAAAAACGGCACGCGCATCAACCGCCGCGGCGCGCAAGCGCAGCAGCCGGTTGTGGACGCCGACGAGCCAAAACACGACAAGCGCACCAGCGATCCACGGCAAGGCGATGTTCATCCGCACACTCCTGAAAAAAATACCCCGGGCCTACCAAAAGATAAACCCGGGGTACGCATGCTTAGCGCAATGCGGGCTTACTCAGCGGCAGCGTCCTGCTCGGCGGCTTGTTCACCGCCCTCCGCGTCTCCTGCCAATTCGGCAGCATCGGCTTCAGCAATGGCACGGCGTTCAGAGTCGTCCATCTGCTCGCGAATCTGGCGAGCCTCGTGGTAAGCCATGCCGGTTCCCGCAGGAATCAAGCGACCCACAATCACGTTCTCTTTCAGACCACGCAACTCATCGCGCTTGCC
>CAIWRE010000121.1 GCA_903914985.1 uncultured beta proteobacterium
AGACAAAAATAAGCGCAGAAAAAATACGCCCATGCCAAGCATGAAAACAAAACCAATCAAGCTCATGAGGCCATAGTCTGTAAAGAGCAAGTCGTGCAACAGTTTCATGATTTTCTCCAGAAGTGAATTTCCATTCTCATCATCGTCTGATTAATTTATGCAGAATTGAACTAAGTTAAGCAAAACTAAGTTTTAAAAAACGACGATCAATTTAGGTCATGCTATTGAACTTGTTCCGCTGCTAAATCCTTAAGAGAAAAATCATGACTGATGAGCCTTCGCCCTAGGGGGAGGGAAAGGGGCCAGAGGAAGTGGCAATTTCCCAAATTAGAAGACAAAAGATTGAGTCTGAAACATTGACCTCAATTGCGCCACAGAACCCCTGATTAACAGTCCGCAGCTTGGTCAAAGTTTGGTACGAATTGAACAGTATCGATTTTGACTGATTGAAATTTATACCATTGGTAATATCCCTTGTTGATGGGCAGGCAAACATGCGGGTATTATTGGCTACTCATCGGTATAAATGATATTGCCCCATCGCAAAAAACGGTTTCGAATGAACAGCACTTTTCACACCCGCCTGATACCGCTTGCATCGCGATGACTACGCCATGAGCACAAGCGACTACAGCGTCTACGCAACATCCGCGTACCCTCAAACCTTCGGCGAATTGCTCGACTGGTCACTGGCGCGCATCCCTGACCCCGAAACGAAGGTGTACTTCCGGCTGACTGGACAAGAGCCGATCACCTACGCCCAGTTTGCGCGCAACGTGGGACGCATCTGTAACCTGTTCGTCTCGCTCGGTCTCAGGAAAGGAGACCATGTGGCGATCTTCCTGCCCAACAGCATGGAATACGCCTATCTGTACCACGCGCTCAGCAAGTGCGGGCTGGTGATGGTGCCATTGAACCAGTTCCTGCGTGGCGAATCGCTCCGTTACATCATCGACCATGCTGACGCTGTGGCGTTGATCACATCGCGTGCCCTGTTCGACGAAAAGATCGCGCCCGTGCAGAACGCCCTGCCCAAGATCGAGCGGGTGCTTTTTGTGGACGAACTGGCGCCGGATTGCAGTGCACTGTCGTCCTTGTTTGCCGACTATCTGCAGCACGACACACATTTCGTGCAGCCAGAGCCGGTGTCGGGCAGCGACCTCCAAGGGATCTGGTACACCTCGGGCACCACTGGGTTGCCCAAAGGCGTCTCGACCACGCAGTGCGCTTATGTGTTTCGTGCCTTGTTCTACGCGAACTACTTCCGCATGAAGTCCAGCGAGGTGGTGTACTACGTGTTGCCGCAGTATCACGTCGCTTACATGGTGTTCGGTGGACCGTTTGCGATGGCGGCCGGATGTGAGATCGTGCAGGTCGACTGGTTCTCTGCCTCACGTTTCTGGAGCGACATCAATCGCTACAAAGTGTCGGTAACTTTCAGCACTGGGACCATCGTGCCGGTCATGCTAGGCCAGCCCATTGGCGACGCCGAGCGCCAAGGCCAGGCTCACCTGCGGCTGTGGGTCGGTTGGCCTGTGGACGATCCGGCGGCGCTGCGGGCGCGCTGGCCCAACACCAAGTTCATGGAGCTTTACGGCACCACCGAAGCCGGCAATGCAACGATCTGCGACTTCGACCATCCTCAGTTGGGCACCGCAGGCCCGCCCGCGCCTTACACGGAGCTGCAGATCGTCGATCCGCAGACCGGCGCCGAGCGGCCACATGGGCAGGAGGGCGAGATCAAGGTACGCAACAAGCTGGGGCCCGACTACATCCTGCGCGGCTATTACAAGGATCCGGAAAAGACACGCCAGACACTGGTGGACGGCTGGTGGCACAGCGGCGATATGGGTCTGATTGACGCGCAGGGCTGCCTGCGCTTCATGGCTCGCATCAAGGACTACTTGCGCGTGGGTGGCGAGAACGTGTCCACCCGCGTGGTTGAGAAATACCTTTGCCAACATCCGGCCGTGGCCGAAGCTGCGGTGGTGGGCACCCAAAACGAGCTGGGCCACGACGAACTGGTGGCGCACCTGGTCCTTAAACCAGACGCGGTGATCGACGACCCCACCGCGTTTTTCACCTTCTGTAACCGGGAGATGCCCTACTTCATGGTGCCGCGTTTCCTGGTGCTGCAGCGCGAGCTGCCCAAGACCGCCACTCAGCGCATTGAAAAGTACAAGCTGCAGCAGTCGCTGACCCACGGCGCCATCGACAGAAAGCAGCTGGGCATCGAACTCAAACGATAAGCCCAGACACCCCGAACCCTTTCCCCTTTGTAACCACTCTAACGGAACCAACGCCATGAAACGATCCTTCCAACTTGCCGCTTTCGCGGCCGCTATCGCCGCCGCGTCGGCGTTTGCCCAGCAGCCGCCGCTCAAAATGGGGGCGATCAACCCATTCAGCGGTCCGATGGCCCAGTACGGTGCCGAGGTGACGCGTGGTTTCGAGATGGCGGCAGACAAGGTCAACGGCTCGGGCGGACTGCTGGGCCGTCGGGTGCAGATCGTCAACGGTGATGCCTCCAACCCGCAACAAGCCATACAGGCAGTCGAGCAACTCATGAACCGCGACAAGGTCGACTTCTTCGGCGGCACATACACCAGCGGCATCTCGAATACCGCCAGCGACGCGGCCATGCGCTTTGACCGCGTCTACCTGGAAACCATCGCCCTGTCAGAAGACCTGACGATGCGCGGTCTGCCCAATTACCTGCGCACCGGCCCCAACGCCGAGACGTTTGCCATCAGCACCATCGACACCCTTCGCGATCTGGTGGCGCCGACGGTCAAGAAACCCTTCCGTGACCTGAAGGTCTGGATCGAGCACGAGGATTCCAGCTACGGCACCAGCATCGGCCAGAAACAGAAGCGCCTGCTGGAAGCTTTTGGCGTCAAGGTGGTCGGAATTGGCTCGCACTCGGGCCGTTCGGTCGACCTCAACGATACGGTGTTGCGGATGAAATTCGCCGCGCCCGACGTATTGCTGGAAACGGGCTATGTGGCCGATGGCAACCTGCTACTGAAGACCATGCGCGACCAGGGTTTCAAACCGATGGCCACGGTGTTCATCGGAACAGGCGATACGCCAGAGACCTTGCAGTCGCTGGGCGCCGCAGGTGTTGAGGGCCTCCTGGTCATCACTTACCCGCGCTCAGACGTGTCCGAAAAGTTTGCCCCCGGCGTTAAGGGTTTCTTAGACGCCTACCGCGCCAAGTACAAAAGTGACCCCATCCAGACCCAGAGCCTAACCTCCTTTGTGGGCACGCAGATCCTGTTCGAGGCGATCCAGGCTGCGGGCAGCACCGAGCCAGGCAAAGTGCTGGCCGCCGCCGCCAAGATGGACAAACCAATTGGCACCTACCTCAATGGCTTCGGTGTGAAGTTCGACAAGAACTTCCAGAACCTGCGCGCGATGACGACAACCGTGCAGTGGCAAGATGGCAAGGTGGTCACGGTGTTTCCTAAGACCGCGGTCAACCCGGGAGTCGTACTGAAGCCCATGACCCGTCAGTAAAGCGGAGACTTACCTGTGAACAACACCACTCTCTCTGCATCCGAACACACCGGCCTGGCCAGCCGGGTCTGCGCCATCACGGGTGGGGGCAGCGGCATCGGCCGCGCCACAGCGCTGGCCTTGGCCCGGCTTGGGGCCGATGTCGCCGTCATCGATCGTGACCTTGCTGGCGCGCAGGCCACGGCAGCACAGGTCCAAGCGCTCGGGGTGAAAGGCGTCGCGATCGGCTGTGACACCAGTAGCGAAGCCGACGTTAATGCCGCCGCCGCAAGCGTGCAGGAGGCGCTTGGTCCCTGCGACGTACTGGTCAATGCTGCCGGCGTGCTCAAGGCCGCCAGCCTAGAAGACATGTCCTTGCAGGAATGGAACCGCGTTATTTCGGTCAATCTCACGGGCTACTTCCTGTGTGCCCAGGCCTTTGGCCGGCAGATGCGGACGACCGGCAGGGGGGCCATCATCCACATCGCGTCCATCGCAGCCACACATCCCACGGGTCACTCGGGCGCTTACGCCATCAGCAAGGCTGCCGTTTCGATGCTGTCGCGGCAGTTGGCCATCGAATGGGGCCCGCAGGGCATCCGCAGCAACACGGTGTGTCCAGGCATGACCTGGACCGGTATGACGCAGGAGGCCTACGGTCGGCCAGGAGCTGCGGAGCTGCGTGGCAATGCCATTCCCTTGAGACGCATCGGCCAGCCCGAAGAGATTGCCGACGCGGTCGTCTACCTGGCCAGTGATCGCAGCGCTTATGTCAATGGTGTAGACCTGACAGTCGACGGTGGCTTCACCCGCAATTTGATGAGCCTGATGCCGCGCACAGCGCTGTGAAAGTCTAACGGGCGCTTCGCCTGAGTAGTCCCTAACACGCCGCCCTCCTTAATGAAACCTTGTCAGTGGGGCGGGTGTAATTCTCAATCAACAGGGCAGGATCTTGTCAATCAATTACTTCAAGTATTTGTCGTAGTCAGCATATTGACCAAATGGCTTGAATTTCTTGGTTTGATAATCATAGTTGTAGGTGCGCAAACCCACCAAGCCGCGGTGATCATCTTTGGTGTATTTCAAAGGCGAAGAAACGCCTTTGGTGTCAACTTGAAAACCAGCGTTCAGCAAAGCCACCAGTTTGGCGCGTGTTGGCTCGGGGCCCATGGCGCGAATTGATTCTGCAATCAATTGGCCAATGACCCAGCCACCCACATAGTTGACGTTAGATTTGCTGCTGCTGTAACCAAATTTTTCAGCATAGGCAGATACCTCACGCATTCCGGGCGTGTCTTCTGAGTCTGCTGGCGAAAAGCAGCTCATGAAGTGATAATTGGCGCCCGCTTCTGGCCCCATGGCAGTGTAAATTTCTTGGGTACCCAAGTGCGTGATGGCAAATGCAGGAATCTTGACGCCATATTGTTGCAAGGCTCTCATGGTGAGGATGGAGTTACTTGGGATGCCATAGATGGCCACCACGTCGGGTTTCATGGCAATGATCTCCAGCACCTGCGCTGTCACGTCGGCAGCGCCAACTTTGACTGGAAAAGCTTTCGAGGCTCCGTTGAGCTTGACCATTTCGGTCGCGATGTAATCGGCAAATTCTTTTCCGCCAGCCACGTCTAAATGAACCACAGCAACTTTGGGGGCTTTCAGTTTCAATCGGTCGTTGAAATAACCGACGCCTGCTTGCGCCATTTCTTTGGTGCCACAAAAGCCTGCGTAATACATGGGATGGGCCGGCTCATAACCTAATTTGTTCAAAGCATATGCGCCCACAATGGGAACTGGGCCGCGCTTAATTTGCGGCATGAGCGGCGCTTGCCCAGAAGAGCTGCCCATACCAGAAATACCCAATACGGGTGTCTGGCTGACCACGCGCTCAAAGTTCACGCGAATTGTGGCGTTGTCGTAGCGATCATCTTCGACCAATAAATTAATTTTGCGTCCATGAATACCGCCTTCTTCATTGACTTTGCGAATGTAAGCCTTGACGCCATTGGTCCAGGGAACTTCGTTGGCGGCGGTGGGGCCGCTCAAGTCCATCAGAACAGCCCAGTCGATGCGGTCAGCGTAGACGCCGTCGCCCGGGACCTCAAACGCCCAAGAGCTTATCAGCGTGGCGCTGAGGGAGAGTGCAAGGCCAAGTTGACGAAGTACTTTCTTCGTTTGTAACCTGCCTTGTGATGCTGGCTCATTTGATTTGAAAGTCATGTCTCAATCTCTTTCGTTCGAGGTTAGGGAAGTGTCGTGACATGATTTTCTGAATGACCCACATATAAACCAATAGGTATATCTACCTACTATATTGGAATAAAAAAATACCGATAAGTATTTTTTTACGACAATCAGTTTACTCAGCTACGAAATTCTGAGATTGCTCTCCCAAGCCAGGCACGCCACGTTGGATGGGAAATTTATCGCCATTGAATTGGATGGGCTGCGCCACAAAGGACTGAGAACCTAAAGTTTGGTTCATGCCTCTGGCCTTGATTTGTGGGTTGGACATGACATCCTCAATGGGAATCAAAGGACCGAATGCAATACCTTGTTGTTCCAGCTTGTCGTAAAGATCTTTGTAATTCCATTCGCGAATGGCGCTGCGTAGCAGCAGATCGATTTCATCGACCCTGGCGCTTCTTTCGTTCTCATTCAAAGAGGCCAATGCGTTTAAGTTGAGCAGTTGACAGAGTTCGCTCCACATCTTGTCTTCGCCTGCAATGCTCAAAGTCATTTGTTTGCCATCACGTGTTCCAAAAATACCATACCCTGGATCCAATGGCGGCAGCTCACGCGTGGGTAAGTTGTTCATGGGCGGCACCAAAAAGGGTGTCATCCAGCTGACCAATGAGTCCATCATCGAGATGTCTAAAACTTGGCCCGCATTGGTTTTTGTTCGGGCATAAAGAGAAGTCACGATGCCCAATGCGGCAAACATGGCCGAGGAGATGTCTGCCAAGGGCAGCATCGGAACATCTTCTCTGCGTTCTTGCGTTGGCGTGCTGCGTAGAAGACCTACAGCACCCTGAATGCTGAGGTCGTGTCCTGCAATTTGGGCCAATGGCCCTGTTTGTCCAAACGAGGAAATGGACGCGAAGATCAAAGAGGGTTTGCGGTTGCGCAAGGTCTCGGCCCCAATCCCGAGTCTGTCCATCACGCCTGGGCGAAAGCCTTC
>CAIWRE010000122.1 GCA_903914985.1 uncultured beta proteobacterium
GAAGAGTCCCCCGGCCAGACGGTCGAAGTGGACGGCAAGCTGTACAAAGAGTACTACGGCTCCGCCAGCGACTTCAACAAAGGCGAATACAAGCACGTGGAAGGCAAGCGCATTTTGGAGGCCATCAAAGGCAAGCTCGCCGACACCTTGGTCGAGATGGAGCAAGACGTGCAAAGCTCTATCAGCTACGCCGGCGGCACCAAGCTCATGGACATTCGCAAGGTCAACTACGTGACCTTGGGCGGCGACAACGCCGGTGAACATCTGCTGATGTAAAGCGCAGCACAGCCATGAACGTCGCGGTACTCGGACTGGGCCTGATGGGCCTGCCCATGGCGCGACGCCTGTGCCAGGCCGGCCTGACCGTGCATGTGTGGAACCGCACCGCGTCCAAGGCAGCACCGTTGACCGCCTTGGGCGCCACGGCGCATGCCACCGCAGGGCAGGCTATGGCCCAGGCCGAGATCGTCATCACCATGCTGGAAGACGGCCAGGTAGTGGAGGCTGTGCTGTTGGACCCGGCCCATCTCGCCGCACTTCGCCCGGGTACGCTGGTGGTGGACATGTCGTCCATCGCGCCCGCACAGGCGCGCGCCCACGCGCAATCCCTGCAAGCGCGCGGGGTGCGTTACCTCGACGCCCCGGTGTCCGGCGGCACATTGGGTGCCGAGCAAGGCACGCTGGCCATCATGGTGGGGGGCTTGCAAAAGGATTTGGACGATGCGGCCCCCGTGCTGCGCCACCTGGGGCGCACCACCCTGGTCGGACCGCACGGCTGTGGGCAATTAGCCAAGCTGGCCAACCAGATGATTGTGGGCATCACCATAGGCGCAGTGGCCGAGGCGCTGTTGCTGTGCGAAAAAGGCGGCGCCGACATGGCCAAGGTGAAAGAGGCCATTACCGGCGGATTTGCTGACAGCCGCATCTTGCAGGTGCACGGCCAACGCATGGTGGAGCGCGACTTTGCACCGCGTGGCCGCATGAGCGTGCAGCTCAAAGACATGCGCAACGCCATGGACACCGCCAGCGAGCTCGGTTTTACCGCACCGGTCACTGGCCTCTTGGAGCAACTGTATGCCGAGGCCAACAAAAACGGCCTGTCCGGGATGGATCAGGCCGCTTTGTTTGTCGAACTGGCCCGCCGCAACGGCATGGCCTGATCAACGAATACGCTTGCGCGTACTTAGTCTGCGTTGCGCGTCGGGCGTTTTTTAGCGTCGCGCGGCACAAACACCTTGCCACCGTTACCGGGCTTGGCAAAGCCGGTGGGCTTGCCAAAGGCAGGCTTGCGGGCTGCAAAGTCACCACGCGGCGCACCGAAGTCACCACGGGGTGCATCGTTGCGGGGTGCAAAGTCAGCACGGGGAGCAAAGTCTCCGCGAGGTGCGAAATCACCACGTGGCGCGAAGTCGCCGCGGGGTGCGGCAGGTTTGTGGCCGGAGTTGAAGCGGTCGTTGAAACCACCTTTGCGCTCGTAGCTAAAGCCTTCACGCGCAGCACCACTGAAGTCGCGGGAATTGCCGCCAAAGTCGCGGTTGCCACCTGCAGGCGGACGTCCGGCAAAACCACCCCGGTTGCCACCGAAGCCGCCTTCACGCGGGCCGTTGCTGAATTTGCGATCGCGGTCACCGCCGCCGTTGCGTCCGCCAAAGCCTGCGCTGGGGCGGGACTCGGGCATGCGCTGCTGCGGTTCCAAACCTGGCACCACGTCGGCCTTGATAGGCTGGCGGGTATAGGCTTCGATGTCAAAAATCTTGCGGCGGTCGCGCATTTCGGCAAAGGTGATGGCCAGGCCGTCACGCCCTGCGCGACCGGTACGGCCGATGCGGTGGGTGTAGTCCTCTGCCTTCATGGGCAAACCGAAATTGAACACGTGGGTAATGGTGGGCACGTCAATGCCGCGCGCTGCCACGTCGGTGGCCACCAAAATTTGCACATGGCCTTGGCGCAGCGCCATCAGGCGGCGGTTGCGCAGGCCCTGGCTCAGGGCGCCGTGCAAGGCCACGGCGTCAAATCCGTCTTGTTGCAAGTCGTTGGCCAAGCCGTCGCACTCGATTTGGGTGCTGGCAAACACAATGGCCTGGTTGATGGTGGTGTCACGCAGCCAGTGGTCCAGCAGCTTGCGTTTGTGCTGAGCGTTGTCGGCCCAAAACAGCACTTGCTTGATGTTGGCGTGCTTTTCTTGCGGGCTGTCGATGGTGATGCGCTGGGGTTCGCGCATCACGCGGGCAGCGAGTTGCTGAATGCGTGGCGCAAAGGTGGCGCTGAACATCATGGTTTGCTTGCGCTCGATGGTGAGCTGGTTGATCTCGGCCAAATCGTCCGAGAAGCCCAGGTCCAACATGCGGTCGGCTTCATCCACCACCAGGAACTGAACTTGGTCCAGTTTGATTTGCATGGAACGCTGCAGGTCCAGCAAACGACCTGGCGTGGCCACCACCAGGTTGGCGTTTTGCAGCTTGGCAATTTGCAACTGATAGGGCATGCCGCCCACGATGTTGGCAACACGCAAACCACGGCAATGCTGCACCAGGTCAATCGCGTCATGGGCCACTTGCTGGGCCAGTTCGCGCGTGGGGCAAACAATCAGTGCGCCAGGGGTAGGCGCCTTGAAGTTGCGGGGGTTGGTGGGATCTTTGCGCTTGGCACGCTTGGGGGGCGCTTCGCCTTTGGCAGTGGCTTCTGCCACCGCTTGCTCGTATTCAAGGCGCTCGGCTTCTTCGGCGTCTGCCGCTTGCTTGAGCAAGGTGTGCAGCACGGGCAGCAAGAAGGCCGCAGTTTTGCCGCTGCCCGTTTGGCTGGAAACCATCAGGTCGATGAAGCTGGCTGCTTTGGCGCTCGATGCCGCAGAGGGCAAGGCCAGAGGAATCACCTTCATTTGCACAGCCGTAGGCTGGGTGTAGCCCAGGTCCTGGCAGGCCTGGACCAGCTCGGGGGCCAAAGCCAATTCCACAAAGCCGTTGGGCACTGCGGGTTCGGTCACTTCCGCCACGGTGGTGTCCACTGCAGCGGATTCCATGATGATGGAGGCCGTGGAAAGGTTTTCAGCAGGCGCGAATTCGCCCGTTACTTCAAAAGTATCAGTCATAGTTTTACTCACACGCGAACGCCACCCGGTTGGTGGGCGTTCCGTCAATGGTTAAAAAACATCAACCATCAAACGGAACCTGCTCTGACTCTGAAAAGAGTTCAATCAGCGCTGGGGGCCCATGTCGTGGGGCCCGGTGAATGAAGGGAGATGTACAAAATTCGCTGCACGTATCACAACGTGTGTTCAGCGAAGCCCCCGATTATGGCACGCATTGGGGTTTTTACCTAATTTTTGTGAGAATTGGCAATTTCACAGCTTCAAAAAGTGGGTGCGGTAATGCTCCAACTCATCGATGGACTCGTGCACATCGGCCAGTGCCGTGTGGCGCTGGTGCTTTTTGAAGGAGGCATAGACCTCCGGGCGCCAGCGCCGGCTGAGCTCTTTGAGCGTGCTCACGTCAAGATTGCGGTAGTGGAAAAACGCCTCGAGTTTGGGCATGTACTCCACCAAAAAACGGCGGTCCTGGCCAATGGTGTTGCCGCACAGCGGTGATGCGCCGGCGGGTACAAATTGCGACAAAAACGCGATCAATTCAGACTCTGCCTGCGCTTCGGTGGTGGTGGACGCGCGGACCTTGTCAATCAAGCCACTTTTGCCGTGTGTGCCCTTGTTCCAATCGTCCATTTTACCGAGCTGTTCTTCGGTCTGGTGAATGACAAACACAGGGCCCTCGGTGCGGTTTTCCAAGAGAGGGCCGGTGACCACCACCGCGATTTCGATGATGCGGTCTTGCGTGGGGCTCAAACCGGTCATTTCGCAGTCAAGCCAGACCAGGTTTTTATCGGATTTGGGTAGGGGTACTTGTGTTTCAGTCATCCGGCAATTGTCACCGATGGCCTAAACTCACCCAATGAACGACGCTTTTGCAAATCCCTCCAATCTGTTCTCGCTGGTCTTTGCCGCTGCGCTAGTCTGCGGCCTGGCACTGAAGTTTTGGCTGGCCACCCGCCAGGTCAAGCACGTACTGGCGCACCGCAGTGCGGTCCCCGGCGTTTTTGCGGACCGCATTGCGTTGGCCGCGCACCAAAAGGCCGCCGATTACACCGTGACCAAGACGCGCTTTGGCATGCTGGAGCTGGCCTGGGGCGTTGCAGTGACGCTGGGTTGGACGCTCTTGGGCGGCCTGGATGTATTGAACAGCGCAGTGACCCGGCTATGGGGCCAGGGGCTGCTACCGCAGGCCGGGTTGATCGGTTTGTTTATCGCCATCAATGCGGTGATCGACATACCGTTTAGCCTGTACGGCACTTTTGTGATTGAGAAGAACTTTGGCTTCAACAAAACCACGCCCCAGCTGTGGTTGCAAGACCTGGCCAAATCGCTGGTGTTAGGCCTTTTGATCGGCACGCCACTGTTGCTTTTGGTGTTGTGGCTTATGGGTGTCGCAGGGGCTACCTGGTGGGTTTGGACCTGGGGCGTGTGGATGGGCTTTAACGTGCTGGCCATGCTGATTTACCCCACATGGATCGCCCCGTGGTTCAACAAGTTTCAGCCTTTGCAGGACGAAGCATTGGCAACACGGGTGCAAGCGCTTATGCAGCGCTGCGGGTTCAAAGCGCAAGGCTTTTATGTCATGGACGGCAGCAAACGCAGTGCGCATGCCAATGCCTACTTCACCGGCTTCGGCGCCTCCAAGCGGGTGGTGTTTTATGACACCTTGCTCGAGCGCCTGAACGCTGACGAAGTGGACGCGGTGCTGGCCCACGAGCTGGGCCACTATGCCCATCGCCACATTCAAAAACGCGTGGTCTCGCTCTTTGCTTTAAGCCTGCTGGGTTTTGCGCTGTTGGGGTGGTTGTGCACCCAGGTTTGGTTTTACACCGGTCTGGGCGTGCTGCCCCATTTGCACGGCTCGAACGACGCGCTGGCCCTGCTCTTGTTCATGCTGGCATTGCCGCCGTTCACGGCGTTCATCGGGCCGATTTTTTCGGGCTTGTCGCGGCGCGACGAGTTTCAAGCCGATGCTTATGCAGTCAATAAATCCAGCGGCACGCACCTCGCGTCCGCGCTGCTCAAGCTCTATGAGGACAACGCGTCCACCCTCACACCCGACCCCTGGTATGTGCGCTTTTACTACTCGCATCCACCCGCCTTGCAGCGCCTGAGCCGCATGCAGCCGGAAGTGTCACCGGCATGAGCGTCCCCACTCCCCGCCCTGTGCGCACCGCCCTCTCGGCGCCGCAAATCGTGTTCAAGCTGGCACAGTCGCAGGACTGGCGCCTGTTTGGTGACGGTGAGAATCTGGCAATTGAAAAAACCTTCCGCTTCGCGAGCTATTTGCATACCTTGTCATTTGTGAACGCGGTTGCATTTCTGGCCGAACAACACGACCACCATCCCGACATGCAACTGGCGTATCGCAGCTGCAGCGTGCGCTGGCGCAGCCACGATGTCAAAGGCATCAGCGCCAAAGACTTTGAGTGCGCAGGCCTGGTCGATGCACTGATGGGCGAGAGCGCGCAGTCTGGGCAAAGCCTTGGCTGACGCGCCGCAATTGCTACCCGGTCTGGTGATTGCCGGCCACGGGCGCCACGTGTGGGTGGAAACACCTGACGGGCGGCGCGTGATATGCCACCCGCGTGGCAAAAAAAGCCATACCGTGGTGGGCGACCGCGTGCTGTGGCAAAGCACCGAGGACGAAGGCACGATCGAAAAAGTGCTGCCGCGCAAGAACCTGCTGTACCGTCAGGACGAAATCCGCACCAAGTCTTTTGCCGCCAACCTCGACCAGGTGGTGA
>CAIWRE010000123.1 GCA_903914985.1 uncultured beta proteobacterium
CACCACATCACCGACGAGACCTTGGTCAAGCTCCTCTCGTCGCCCCAGATCTTGATCCGCCAACAAGACCAGGAAGCCCTGCGCACGCTGGCCCAAGGGCTGGGGTTGGACACTGCGCCCTTGTTTGAGGCTGCGCGCCTGGGATTGGTCAGTGGCACCCATGCCGCTTTTTTGTTGTGCGCTTTGATAGCGGGTGTGAGTGTGGTCATCAGTTGGAAGCTGCCCCATTACAGCCTGCGTCACTCCCCGATTGAAGCGTAAATTCCATACCGCCATGCCCGCCTCTACTGTCCTCCGATACAGCCCAAGTGCTCCAGAACGCAGCGCGATCGATGCCACGCCTGGCGCCTTGCTATTGCAATTCGGAGTGGACTGGTGTGGGCACTGCCAGGCAGCGGAGCCTGCCATCGTCCAAGCGCTGCAGGCCACTCCAGGGTTGGCGCACTTGTGCATTGAAGACGGTGCGGGCCGCGCCCTGGGCCGGTCCTTCAAGGTGAAGCTGTGGCCGACGCTGATCTTGTTGCAAGACGGGCAGGAAGTGGCACGGCTGGTACGACCCACACGGACGCAGGAGGTGCAAGACTTTCTGCAGCAATCGCCAGCGACGCTTGCCTAAAACAAGGTCGATTGGGACCCGATCCCAGATCGATTTGTTCTCGATGCCTTTGGCGCGATGTCGCCGGTTACCACCAGGTCCGGCAGAGGGCAACTCTGAATCAAGTCCATGCTTTGACTCGCAGTGGCATTCAGCCACTCGGTATAAAAAGCCTGAGGAAGCACAACGACCATGCGTTTTTCGTCTGCAGGTTTGTGAAATTCACGCATCAAGGGATGGGCTACGGCATTGACGGTGAGCATGGTGAAGCTGAGCACCTCACCCTCGGGCCCTCGCCATGCGGACCACAGGCCCGCGATTCCCAGGGGTTCGCCGCTGGCCAGACCAATGCGGGTGGAGACTGCCCGTCCGCTGCGCCAGTCCGGCTCAAAAATCGCCTCCGCAGGAATGATGCAGTGTTGTGCCCGCGCCCAGGCATCGCGAAAACTGGGTTTTTGCGCCACCGTTTCGGTGCGGGCGTTGTAGGTGTGGCGGCTTGCGCTGCGGTCTTTGGCCCAGTGCGGCAGCAGGCCGAAGGCACCTATCGGCGCTTCAAGTGCCGGGACCGCGTCATCGCCTGTATCGGCATGGGGGTGGGATCGTACAAATGGCGCCGGGTAGCCGGGCCAGACGTCTAAGCTGTGTTCGCCTAGGGCAGGCGTGACACCGAAGTGGCGCTCAAACTGCGCGCGGTTCTTGACACCCTGGTAATGGCTGCACATGCGGTGTGGATTGGCTTGCTGGCATGGATTCAGGCCCGGCGGGCCCTTATGTCAGGCAATACGCCGGGGCAGGGCGCATGGCGCGCCCCTGGCGCTTAGGGCGCTGGATCGGCCGCAGGGGCTGCGGGTGGCGTAGCGGGCTTGGGAGGCGAGCAGTCGCCGCAGACAAACATGCTTTTGCCGGCCAGCTTTTTGAACGAACCCAGAGAACGGGGCTTGTGCAGGCCGCATTTGGCGCAACTCATGCTCGCGTTGCCGGAAGATTGTGCAAAAGGGGAGCCGGAAGCGCGTGATCGATAACGCAGCCCGTCGGCACTGATTTTTGTGGTGGTGTTGTCGCGCATAACCCCCATTTTGCCGCTTTTATGGAAAGTTAGCAAAAACGCCGGTCAAGTGCGCCGCTTTTGCAGGCTGTTTAGGCCTCTTTGCCGCCTGCAGCGCTTGCTTGAACATGGCGCTGCGCCATCTGGAGGTACCAGTCCAGGCAGCCGGGATTGGCCATCGCCTCTTTGTTCACGACTTTTTCCAGCGGATGGCCCAGCATGAGCTTTTTGATGGGCAATTCCTGCTTTTTCCCGGACAGGGTGCGCGGAATTTCTGCCACCTGGAAGATGGCATTGGGCAAAAAGCGCGGGCTCAAGGCCTGGCGAATCGCCTGCTGGATGCGGGTTGTGAGCGCATCATCCAAAGTAAGCCCCGGGCGAAGCGCGACAAAAAGGGGCATGTAGCTCTCGCGGCCTAGGTATTCGAGGTCGACCACCATGCTGTCCAGGACCTCGGGCAGGGCTTCCACCGCGCTGTAAATCTCGCTGGTGCCCATGCGCAGGCCGTGGCGGTTGATGGTTGCGTCGCTGCGACCATAGATTACGCAGCCATAGCCATTGCCCTTGGCATTGCCGATGCGCAGCCAGTCGCCATGGCGCCATACGCCACCGGCCTCGGGCCCTGTGTCGCCACCGCCGGTTTTGCGCCCATGGCCGGGCGGGTACATCTCAAAATAGCTGGCCA
>CAIWRE010000124.1 GCA_903914985.1 uncultured beta proteobacterium
CCATTTCGGTTTTGAAGGTGCTGCCTGGTACTGGCACTTTGTGGACGTGGTGTGGTTGGGTCTCTACATCTTGGTGTACTGGCTGTAGAACACGTCTCGCGAATGAGAAAAGGCACCTTGTGGTGCCTTTTTCGTTTAATGGGTTGATTGGGTGAGTTGTTACGTTCCGGCAGGGATGCCCGTCGGGTGAATCAGCCCCAATTTCCATGACAGCAAGATTCCGGCAAAAAGCAAAATCGAGACACCCACACGCAGTGCGAGCGCTCGCGCCATGCGCCGCGATTGGCGCGGACCGGTGCTTGAACCCCGCAGCATGAAAAATAGTGCGGTGGCCAGACTGGCGAGAATGGCGAAAAATGCAAGGCTTACGAGGTAGGTCATAACCCGGATTATCTTTTGAACTCGACCCGAAAGTTTTATTTCATCACAGTTGCAGCCCTGTTTTTTGCAGGGTTGGCCATTTCGCTAGGGTTTTGGCAACTCGGTCGCGCCTCCAAGAAGGAGGCCTTGCAGGCACAGATTCAAGCCCAAGCGCTCCAAACGCCGCTTACGCCCCAGGATTTGAAGGCAATGCCGTCAGGCTCGCCGGCCTTATACCGTCCGGTGCGAATAGCTGGCACATGGGAAGCTGACCACATCGTGTACCTGGACAACCGCCAGATGAACGACAAAGTGGGCTTCTTTGTGTTGACGCCCTTGCGCCTGCAGGACACCGGTCAGGTCATCCTGGTGCAGCGCGGCTGGGTCGGGCGCAACTTCGAGGTGCGTGCACAGATTCCGCAGGTGGAAACTCCCTCCGGTGTGGTGTGGGTGGAGGGCACGATTGCCCCGGCGCCGTCTAAGCTTTTCGAGCTCGGCCCGGCAGCAAGTGGGTCCCTGCGGCAAAATCTGGACTTGCCACAATTTCGCAACGAAACAGGCTTGCCGCTGGCGGAATTTACGGTTCGTCAAACGGGTACCGCGCGCGATGGACTGCTTCGTGAGTGGCCCCCCGTGGCATTGGGTGTGGAAAAACACTATGGCTATGCCTTTCAGTGGTTCGCACTGGCGGTGTTGATCATCGGCCTGTATTGTTGGTTTCAAATTATTCGCCGCGTACCGGCCCGGTTTCAGGAAAAACGCCACGATGTCCCACCCTCCCGCCTTTGATGACCAGCCCTTGGGCCTGACGGTGCATTCCATGCCCTCACCGCAGGACATGGCCGCGCCGGAGCAGACCCGCCTGGGCCGTTGGAAGATGTTGCTGGTGTTGTTGGTGTGCGCCGCGCCTGTGATTGCTTCGTACCTCACCTATTACGTGGTGCGGCCGGAAGGGAGGCGCAATTTCGGCGAGTTGATCGAGCCCCAGCGCCCCTTGCCTGACCTCATGGCACAAGCGATGGACGGAACGCAGGTCAATCTGCGAACGCTTCAAGACCAATGGCTGCTCATCAGCGTTGCGGGAGCCCAATGCGATACCGTGTGCGCCAAGCACCTGTATTTGCAGCGCCAATTGCGCGAAGGTCTGGGGAAAAATAAAGACCGTTTGGACTGGGTCTGGCTGATTGACGATACGGCGCCAGTTCCGGCGGAAATTTTGCCAGCGCTCAAGACCGCCACGGTCTTGCGCGTGCCCGCCCAGGTTTTGCAAACTTGGCTCCTACCAGCACAGGGTGCCAAGCTCAGCGATCATCTCTACCTCGTCGACCCACTGGGCAACTGGATGATGCGTTTCCCCGCACTGTTGACGGCCGAGCAAGCGCCAAACGCCAAGCGAGACCTGGAGCGCCTGATGCGGGCCTCTGATTCATGGGACAAGGCTGGTCGTTGACTCGCCCGATCAACTCAAAAACTGAACATGCAAAGCACGTCTTTTGATTGGTTGGCCTTGTTGCGGCTCGCGGGCGTCGGCCTGGCCTTTGCCGCGGTACCGCTGGCTTGGCTCGCCTGGCGTCAGCGCAATGCTTTGCCTGTAGGGCGCATGCAGTCGCTGACTTTGCTCACGCTGTTTTTGACTTTTGACTTGGTTCTTTTCGGAGCGTTCACCCGCCTGACCGACAGTGGCCTCGGTTGCCCCGATTGGCCTGGATGTTATGGGCATGCAACTCCCGTAGGTGCCCAGACGGCGATTGATGTTGCGCAGGCAGCGTCTCCCGACGGCCCTGTGACTCACGGCAAGGCCTGGATTGAAATGGTGCACCGCTACCTCGCGTCCAGCGTCGGTTTGTTGATCCTGGTGTTGGCGGTGAGCGCCTGGACCCTGGCGCGCCGCCGGCGCGGGACTGCCGAGGTCCATTTCATCAGTCCCTGGTGGTCGACGGCCACATTGGTGTGGGTGTGCATTCAAGGCGCATTCGGCGCACTGACGGTCACCATGAAATTGTTCCCGGCCATTGTCAGCATGCACCTGCTGGGCGGCTACCTATTGCTGGCGCTGCTGTCGGTGCAGGCCGTGCGCCAGTCACAGGCACTAGGCTCTCAAAAGGCCCGGCCGATCGCCGTGTCCATGCGCGGGGCACTGCTGGCAGTGTTGCTGGTGTGGCTGTTGCAAGCTGCCTCAGGTGCCTGGGTCAGTACCAACTACGCGGTACTGGCGTGCTCTGAATTCCCGACCTGCCAGGGCAGTTGGTGGCCGATGATGGACTTCGCACAGGGATTTGCCATGTGGCGACCCTTGGGGCTTGCAAGCGATGGATCGCCCCTGAGCTTTCAGGCGTTGACAGCAATTCATATGTCCCACCGTTTATTTGCGGTCGTAGCGGTGCTTTCGCTGGCCTGGCTGGCCTGGCGACTGCGCAGGATTCCGGCGCTGGCCACACCCGTGCGCTGCCTGGTCGCCCTGGTGATTTTGCAAGTGGCTACCGGACTGAGCAATGTGGTGCTCGGCTGGCCGCTGTTGGCGGCCGTGCTACACACCGGCGGCGCCGGTGCCTTGGGCGCCATACTGGTGTGGCTGTTGGCTGCAACCCGTGTCCACGCGCGAACCTCCCCGGCGCAATAGCGCAACTCGAAAGTATCCCCGTGACTGTTCCCACTCCTGACCCGACTACTTCAGTACCCGCCTTGTCGGTGCTGCGCCAGTTCAATGCGCTGACGAAGCCGCGCGTGATTCAACTGATCGTTTTTTGCGCCCTGATCGGTATGGTGCTCGCAGTGCCCGGGGTGCCGTCACTGGACCAGGTGGGCTTGGCGGCTTTGGCCTGTGCAGGAATTTGGCTGGTTGCGGCGGCTGCAGCGGCCTTTAACTGCATCGTGGAGCAGGGCATAGACGCCAAGATGAAGCGTACTTCGTGGCGCCCCACCGCGCGCGGGGAGTTGAGCAACACTCAAACTTTGCTGTTTTCCGCGATATTGGGAACCGCCGGTTCGGCGATTTTGTATTGGTGGGTGAATCCGCTGACCATGTGGCTCACCTTCGCCACCTTTGTCGGCTACGCGGTGATTTACACCGTCATCCTCAAACCCCTGACGCCGCAAAATATTGTGATTGGCGGCGCCTCGGGTGCCATGCCGCCGGTACTCGGCTGGGCTGCGATGACGGGCGATGTGGGGCCTGAGGCCTTGGTTTTGTTTCTCATCATCTTCCTGTGGACGCCGCCGCATTTCTGGGCCCTGGCGCTGTACCGGGTGGAGGACTACCGCAAGTCGGGCCTGCCGATGCTGCCGGTGACGCATGGCAGTGAGTTCACCCGCCTGCAGATCCTGCTCTACACCTGGGTGTTGTTTGCTGCCTGCCTTTTGCCGTTCATGCTGGGCATGAGCTCCTGGCTGTATTTGGCCGCGGCAGTGGTGCTGAGCCTGTGGTTTTGCTGGTACGCCTGGCAACTGATGCGCGACTACTCCGATGCTCTGGCGCGCAAGACCTTTCGCTTTTCCTTGATTCACTTGAGCGCTTTGTTCGCCGCGCTGCTGCTGGACCATTACCTGCTATGAACTCTCTGCGTCAATTCCTCAAAGCGTTGCCCGCACTTGCAGCCGCTGCACTTCTGGCGGCTAACTTGACCGCATGCGGCGAACAAAAACCCGTATTCAGCTCCATTGACATCACCGGCGCCGACTACGGTAAGGCGGTGGCGCTGGCAGACCACAACGGACAGGTGCGGCACTTGCCGGACTTTCCGGGCAAGGTGGTCGTGGTGTTTTTTGGTTACACCCAGTGCCCGGACGTTTGCCCGACCACGCTGGCGGAGCTTGCCGAGGTGAAAAAACTGCTAGGCAAGGATGGCGACCGCTTGCAAGGTCTCTTTGTCACTGTGGACCCTGAGCGCGATACACCCGAACTGCTCAAAGCGTACATGGCCAATTTCGACCCCGGCTTCCTGGCTTTGCGTCCGACGCCCGAGGAGCTCGCCGCCGTCGCCAAAGAGTTCAAGATCTATTACAAAAAAGTGCCGGGTGCCAGTGCCACCAGCTACACCATGGACCATTCCGCAGGCAGCTATGTGTACGACAGCAAGGGGCAATTGCGTCTGTTTACCCGCTACGGCGGCGGTGCTTCGGTGTTGGCGGCCGACATTGCGAAGTTGCTACCCAACTAGGCTAGATTAGGCGTAATCAAGCAACGCTGTTTTCATTTTTTTCATGGCCGCCACTTCGATTTGGCGGATGCGCTCGGCGCTGACGCCGTATTCGGCGGCCAACTCGTGCAGCGTCATGCCGCCCGAGTTGTCGTCGTTCACCTTGAGCCAGCGCTCCTCCACAATGCGGCGACTGCGCGCGTCCAGGGTCTCGAGCGCGCTGGCGATTCCATCAGAGGCCAGCACGTCGCGACGGTGCGCTTCGATCATGGCCAAGGGTTCGTGGCTGCTGTCGGTGAGGTAAGCGATCGGGCCGAAGGCATCTTCGCCATCCTCGCTGGCCGTGGGGTCGAGCAACACATCGCCGCCGGAGAGGCGTGTTTCCATTTCCAGCACTTCTTCCGGCTTGACGTTGAGTTCACGCGCCATGGCGTCGACCTGCTCCGGGTTCAGCGTGTCACGGTGGGTGCCCAGATCGGCCGCTGCGTCATCGGATTTGAAGCGTTGCTTCATGGAGCGCAGGTTGAAAAACAGCTTGCGTTGGGCCTTGGTGGTGGCCACCTTGACCATGCGCCAGTTTTTCAGAATGTATTCATGGATTTCGGCTTTGATCCAGTGCAACGCATAGCTCACCAGGCGCACACCTTGGTCCGGGTCAAAACGCTTGACAGCCTTCATCAAGCCGACGTTACCTTCCTGGATCAGGTCGCCGTGGGCCAGTCCGTAGCCCAGGTACTGGCGTGCCACGGAAACAACCAAGCGCAGGTGCGAGAGCACCAGCTTTCCAGCGGCGTCCAAGTCGTTGTGTTCTTTGAACTGGCGTGCAAAACGCTGCTCTTCCTCGAGGGTGAGCATAGGCATGCGGTTGGCCGCAGATATATAGGCGTCCAAATTGCCCAGCGACGGCACCAATGACCAGGGATTGGCCGGGGCCAGCGCGGTAGTTGTTCCGATTGCATAAGACATTGCAGCACTCCTTGTGTCCATGAACGCAATATTAGCACTCAATGACGATGAGTGCTAATCCCCTACTGGTTAACCCTTGATTTATCGCATTTACACTGGGGGAATGAACGACTTATCCAGCCTATTGCAGCAAGGGGGCGCGAGCGCCTGGCTGTTCCTTCCC
>CAIWRE010000125.1 GCA_903914985.1 uncultured beta proteobacterium
AAATGTTTCGCTGGGAAGCCGGTTCAGGGGCAAGCCCGATCGGCCTAGCGCCTGCCCATTGTAGGAAGCGCGCTTAAGGCGTCAGAGGGGGGTTTTCCCTTGCCGCCCTGTGGCACGTTAGAGCCCGAAATACGAGCGGATGGAAGCCTCAATACCCGCCGCATCCAAGCCCTGCAGTGCCATGAGTTTGACCGGGTCGCCATGTTCGATGAACACGTCCGGCAGCCCTAACTGCAGCACGGGGACTGTCACATGCGCCTCCTGCAAAGCCTCCATGACGGCGCTACCAGCGCCTCCCATGCGGGCACCGTCTTCCAGGGTCACGATGCCTGTGTGCTGCTTTGCCACCTCCAGCAGCAACTCTGTGTCCAGAGGCTTGGCCCAGCGCATATTCACCACGGTGGCGTTCAAAGCCTCGGCGGCCACCAGCGCGCTTTGCAACAATGTTCCAAACGCCAGAATGGCGATGCCCTGCCCTTTGCGGCGGATTTCCCCCTTGCCGTAGGGTAGACATTCCAGGTCCGGTCGTGTTGCGATGCCCGCACCGCTGCCGCGTGGGTAGCGCACCGCCACCGGGTGGTTCTGCGCAAAGGCGGTGCTCAGAAGCTGGCGGCATTCGCTCTCATCGGCCGGGCATGCAATGGCCATGTTGGGGATACAGCGCAAGAACGCAATGTCATAGGCGCCGGCATGGGTGGCTCCGTCGGCTCCCACCAAACCTGCACGGTCGAGTGCGAAAACGACAGGCAGGTTTTGAATGGCCACGTCGTGAATCAACTGGTCATAGGCACGTTGCAGGAAGGTCGAATAAATCGCCACAACGGGCTTGAGCCCCTCAGTCGCCAGACCGGCGGCAAATGTCACTGCATGCTGCTCGGCAATGCCCACATCAAAGTAGCGCTTGGGGAAGCGTTTCTCGAACTCCACCAGGCCGGAGCCTTCACGCATAGCAGGTGTGATCGCTACCAGGCGCGGGTCGTGTGCGGCGGTGTCGCAAAGCCAGTGGCCGAAAATTTGGGTAAAAGTGGGCGCTGCGGCATTCGCAGACTTTTGCAAGCCAACCGACGGATCAAACTTGCCAGGCCCGTGGTAAGCCACGGGGTCGGCTTCAGCGTTGGCATAGCCCTGGCCTTTTTTGGTCACCACATGCAGGAACTGGGGACCTCGCAGATGGCGAATGTTTTCCAGTGTCGGAATCAACGACTCCAGGTCATGGCCATCGATCGGGCCGATGTAGTTAAAGCCAAACTGCTCAAACAGCGTGGCGGGTACCACCAGGCCCTTGGCATGCTCTTCGATGCGCTTGGCCAGTTCAAACAGCGACGGCGCGCCCTTGAGCACGCTTTTGCCCATGCTCTTGGCTTTGGCGTAAAACTGACCGCTCATCAATTGCGCCAGGTAGCGGTTCAGCGCCCCCACCGGCGGGCTGATGCTCATTTCGTTGTCATTGAGGATCACCAAAAGCTTGCAGTCTTCGACGCCGGCGTTGTTCAGTGCCTCAAAAGCCATGCCCGCGGTCAGTGCGCCGTCACCGATCACTGCCACGCTGTACCGGTCATCCCCTTTGATCTTGGCGGCCATGGCCATGCCCAAGGCTGCCGAAATTGAAGTGCTGGAGTGCGCCGTGCCAAAGGTGTCGAACTCGCTCTCGGCGCGCTGCGGGAAACCACTGAGCCCCCCTAACTGGCGCAGGGTGGACATGCGGTCTCTGCGCCCGGTCAATATTTTGTGCGGGTAAGTTTGGTGGCCCACGTCCCAAACGATCCGGTCTCGGGGCGTATCAAACACGTAGTGCAAGGCGACGGTGAGTTCCACCGTTCCGAGGTTGGAGCTCAGGTGCCCTCCGGTTTTGGAGACGCTGTTGAGCACATAGGCGCGAACTTCGTCCGCCAAAGCATGCAATTCGGACCGCGACAGGCTGCGCAAGTCTTGAGGGCTTTGAATGCCCGGCAACAAGGGTGCGCGGGCGGGGGTGGATTGGGGCATGAAAGGTCCGACCTCAGCAGTAAGTGTCAGGGAAATGATCGCATTGTCAGTGTAAACCGGGGAAAGCGGCGCAGGGCTCAGTGGCTGCGCTGAACGACCAGACTTGCCAAGCCTGCAAGCGCCGACGTGTTGGCCAGGCCGCTTGCCTGCAAGGCCGCTTCGGCTCGGGTCAGCAGCTCTTTGGCCAGGCGTTGGCTGGCCTCCAGCCCCAGAAGGGACACATAGGTGGGTTTGTCGTTGTCTGCGTCTTTGCCCGCGGTTTTGCCCAGCGCGGCGGAATCGGAAATGACGTCCAACACATCGTCCACCACCTGAAATGCCAAGCCGATGGCATGACCGTAGTCCGATAAGGCATGCATCACCGGCTCCGGTGCCTGTCCGCAGATGGCACCCAGCATCACACTGGCATGTAACAGAGCGCCGGTTTTGAGCTGGTGCATGTGACGTAACGCAGGTTCGTCCAGGGTATGGCCGACGCTCGCCAGATCAATGGCCTGGCCCCCGGCCATTCCGGTGCTGCCTGCGGCCCGCGCCAAGACACCACACAAGCGCCCTTGCACCGGCAGGGGCACGCTGCCATCGTCCGGTGTGAGCAGCTCAAAAGCCAGTGCCTGCAAAGCGTCTCCGGCGAGCAAAGCGCCCGCCTCGCCAAACTTCACGTGGACAGTGGGCTTGCCGCGGCGCAATACATCGTTGTCCATGCAAGGCATGTCGTCGTGCACCAGGGAGTAAGCGTGTATCAGTTCCACCGCGCAGGCGGCACGCATTGCGGCGCTTTTCCCCGACGCGCCCGGGGTCGGCACCAGCGCTTCATACGCTGCCAGTGTCAATAAGGGACGCAGGCGCTTGCCACCGTCCAACACGGCGTACCGCATGGCTTGCGTCAGGCCGGTTGGCGCGCCCCATCCCAGATCAGGAACTGCTGCATCGGTCACCCAGGCGTCCAACGCCGCCTCCACCCCGACCAGTTGTGTGGTCATCCAAGCGTCCAGTGAGCCTGCAGTTACCCCGGTCATGCGTTTTTCCAGGGCTTGAGAACGCCGTTGTCCAGAACTTTGATCTGGTTTTCGACGGCCTGCAGTTTGTCCCGGCACACCTGGAGCAAGGCGGCGCCGCGCTCGTAACTGGCCAGCAACTGGTCCAAGGGCATATCACCCGACTCCATGCTCTGCACCAAGGTTTCGAGTTCCTGCATCGCCTGCTCGTAACGGGCAGGGACGCCGGCAGGGGTCTCACTGTGGGAAATACTGGCCTTGGGCATGATCTGTGTCGCTTGGCAGGAAGCGTCGGGGGTGTCAAATGGGGCGGATTCTATGCCAGCGCGCCGCCCCGAATGTCCCTCTGGCGCACAGTACAATAGAGGCACTCCGCTACCGGTTAGCCGCACAGGTTGGCCGGGCTTTTTTTTGGGCGCCGTGGGCGCATTCTCCCTGTGGGGAGTCTTTAGGTCAGGTTCCTATGTCTGATTTAAGTCTTCAACTGCAGCAGGCCCTGAGCCAACTACCAGTTTCAAGCTACTTTGACCCGGTGCTCTATGCGCAGGAGATGAAAACCATCTTCCAGTCGGGGCCGCGCTATGTCGGGCACTCGCTCAGCGTTCCTCAGGTGGGCGACTACTACGCACTGCCACAAGAGCAAGGCGGGCGCGTGCTGGTGCATAACGGCAGCGGCATCGAGCTGGTGTCCAACGTCTGCCGTCACCGCCAGGCGCTGATTCTCCAGGGACGGGGCTCTTTGAGCGACGGCCAGAACGCCAACGGCAACATCGTCTGCCCCTTGCACCGCTGGACCTACCAGGGGCCGCAAAGTGGAGCGTCCGCCGCACCCATTGGCAAACTCATAGGCGCGCCGCACTTCGCCGCTGACCCTTGTTTGAACCTGAACAACTACCCTCTGCAGGAATGGAACGGCCTGTTGTTTGAGGGCGGCGGCGTGGATGTGGCCTCCCACATGGCCGAGCTGGGCCCGCGCGCTGACCTGAATTTTGAGGGCTATGTGCTGGACCGGGTGGAAATGCACGAGTGCAACTACAACTGGAAAACCTTTATTGAGGTCTACCTGGAGGATTACCACGTCGGACCCTTCCACCCCGGACTGGGCAACTTTGTCACTTGCGAAGACCTGCGCTGGGAGTTCAAAGAGCACTATTCGGTGCAAACGGTCGGTGCGGCCAACCGGCTGGGCAAAGCCGACGCGCGCGGCGGCTCACCCGCCTACGAGCGCTGGCAAAGCGCCCTGCTCAACTACCGCAACGGTGTACCACCCAAGTTTGGC
>CAIWRE010000126.1 GCA_903914985.1 uncultured beta proteobacterium
CCCAAGGGCGACTGCACGGTGGCTCCGAGCAAGCGCAAACGCCGCGCGTCGTCCTCCGTCTGCGGCCAGATGGCGGACAAACCGCGAAACGCAGGCACCGCAAGCCATGCCAGGCGTTGAGACTGGCGCAGCGACTTGGCACTCAGGCGTGCGTTCACCAGGCACAGCGGCACGCCCTCTTGCCGGCAGGCCCGCACCAGGTTGGGCCACACTTCGGTCTCCATCAGCAGGCCGATGCGGGGCTTGAAGTGCTGCACAAAGCGGCGAGCCGCTTGCGGTGTGTCCCAGGGTTGCCAGACCTGAATATCACCTTCCTGTAGCAAGCTGCGACCCGCCTCACGCCCTGTGGCCGTGCCGTGGGTGAGCAAGAGCCGCATACCCGGCAGCGCAATACGCAAATGCCCGATCAGCGAAGCCACCGCACGGGTTTCGCCCAGAGAGACGGCGTGGACCCACAACAGTTCCCCGGGGGCGGATGACGCACTGCCGTACACACCAAACCGTTGTTCAATGTCTTGTAAATAGACGGGTTCTTGCTTTGCGCGTTGGTGAAGTTTTAGTCGCAGCAAAGGCTGGGCCAACACGACGATGGCACTGTAAACAGCCAGGGCCAGGCGCTCAAACCAAGCGACATTAGCGTTCGGGGTGGGCTTTGCCGGCGCAACTGTGCTCACATCGCAGCCCCTGGATTTGGCACAGGCTGAGCGGCACTGCTGACAACAGAGGGGCCGGAATGGCTGAGGCCATAGGCGGATTGCACCTTTTGCCAGGCATTCCACACCGCGTCGACGCCCGGCGCAGCGTTGCCACCTACCGCAACCTGGTAGGCGCAGCCCACAGGACCGGCACGCCAGGCACGCGCTTGGCTGAAGATTTGAACGTGCGGCACATCCAGTGCCACCGCCATATGGCTCAGGCCCGAGTCCACTCCCACCACGCCGCTGCAAGTGGCCATGCGCCGCGCGACCTCGGCCAGCGTAAGCGCTGGCCAGATGTGCGCTTGCGGGCCCAGCGCCAGCGCCATGCGCTCCACCCGGGCAAGCTCGAGTGCGCCGGCCCGGGGCAACTCCACTGTGTGGCCCTGGGCGATCAGCAGCTTGCCCAACGCAATCCAATGGCCCTCGGGCCATTCGTTGTCGGCTCGGGTGGTGCCGTGCGCCAATACCACGCCCAAACCCTCTTGCGCAGCAGGTGCAGCAGACCAGGCCATCAGCGGGTAAATGTTGGCGCCGTCTGCGCTGTAGCCCAATGCTGTTGCAGCCAGCAGGCGGTAGCGCGCCACCGCGTGAATGCGCTTGGGCATAGGGACCCAACGGTCGAGTAAGCAGCGCACCGGCCATTCGTAAGAGCACAGTTCACTGCCGTTGGCGTAGGTGGCGCGAAACCCGCCCTTGGCCAAGCGCGCGCTTCGGGCCACAAGCGCCGACTTGATGAGGCCTTGAAAATCAATGACGGCGTCGTAGTCCTGCGCATGCAGCAGTTGGGTGAAGGCTGCGCGCTCCGCCTTCGTTGGCGCGGAAAACCAGGACTTGCGCCAGCGCCGCTGGGCAATGGACAGCACACGGCGCACACCGCTGACCTCTTGCACCAAGGGCGCAAAGGCTTCTTCCACCACCCAGTCAATCTGGGCGCGCGGAAAGGCCGCCAGGATGTCGTGCACCACCGGCATCGTCTGCACCACGTCGCCCAAGGACGACAGTTTGACGATCAATACGCGCATTGCGCTTTAATGCGCCGCCAGCGCGAACTGCGCGTCGGGTTTGACCGAGCGCAGCAGGGCGAGCATGGCCGATTCGATGCGCTGCAGCGCCTCAGGCGTGTGCCCTTCGAAACGAAGCACCAACACGGGTGTCGTGTTAGAAGCACGCACCAGGCCGAAGCCATCGGGCCAGTCCACGCGCAAACCGTCGATGGTATTGAGCACCGCAGGCGCCGCGAAGTTTGCGCGCGCGACCAGTTGGCTTACCAAGGCGTGAGGCTCGCCCTCAGCGCAATTGACATTGAGTTCAGGGGTAGAGAAACTGGTGGGCAAGCCGTGCAACAGCGCGTTGGAGTCGGCTACCTTGCTCACAATCTCCAGCAAACGGCAGCCCGCATAGGTGCCGTCGTCAAACCCGAACCAACGCTCCTTGAAAAAGATGTGGCCGCTCATCTCGCCGCCCAGGGGCGAGTCGAGCTCGCGCATCTTGGCTTTGATCAACGAATGGCCGGTTTTGAACATCAGCGGCACGCCGCCCGCTTGCGCAATGGCGGGGGCCAGGCGCTGCGAGCACTTCACGTCAAACACAATGGTTCCGCCCGGCACGCGTGACAGCACGTCCTGGGCGAACAGCATCATTTGCCGGTCGGGGTAGATATTGCTGCCGTCGCGGGTGACGATACCCAGGCGGTCGCCGTCACCATCAAATGCCAGGCCCAGCTCGGCGTCGCTGCTTTGCAGGGCGGCAATCAAATCGCGCAAGTTTTCGGGCTTGCTGGGGTCGGGATGGTGGTTGGGAAAATTGCCATCCACCTCGCTAAACAGCTCAGTCACCTCGCAGCCGATGGCACGCAAAATGGCCGGGGCCGAGGCGCCCGCAATACCGTTGCCGCAATCCACCACAATTTTGAGAGGCCGCGCCAGGCGAATGTCGTCCACGATGCGGGACTGGTAGGCCGGCAACACATCGACGCCGCGCACTGCACCGCCGCCTTGCAGCGTCCAACTCTCGGCCTCCATCATGCTGCGCAGGGCTTGGATTTCTTCACCATAAATCGCTTTTCCGCCCATCACCATCTTGAAGCCGTTGTAGTCGCGCGGGTTGTGGCTGCCGGTCACCTGAATGCCGCTGCTGCACAAGGTGCACGCCGCAAAATACAGCATCGGCGTGGTCACCATGCCCACGTCAATCACCTGCACGCCTGCCTCTTGCAAACCCTGCATGAGCGCGCCAGCCATCTCCGGGCCGCTCAGTCGCCCGTCCCGCCCCACGGCCACCGTGTGTTCCCCTTGGCGCAGCGCAATGGTGCCAAAGGCGCGGCCCAGTGCGTGCGCCACCTCGGTTGTGAGCGTGGACGGCACCACACCGCGGATGTCGTAGGCCTTAAAAATGCTGGGCGAGAGTTGCATGGCTACCTTTCGTTATGGAATATCAGGTGGTTGATTCCACCAAGCGTCCTGACAGATTGTAGGTGGGGGCCACCTCTATCCCTTGTAGCCAGATGTCCGGAAACGGCCAGCCACCGCCCTGCGCGGTGCGTATGATTTGGCCATGCCTGCCCATTCACCAACGCTCCACGACGACGCGCATTACCTGGCCCTCAAGGCACGGGACGCGCGCTTTGACGGGCGTTTTTTCACTGGTGTGACCTCCACCGGCATTTACTGCCGCCCTGTGTGCAAAGTGCGCACGCCCAAGCGCGAGAACTGCCGCTTCTTTGCACTGGCAGCCCAAGCCGAACGCGCAGGCTTTCGGCCCTGCCTGCGCTGCCGCCCGGAGCTTGCGCCCGGCGCAGGCTTGATGCAGGGCGCAGCCTGGTCGACGCAGGATGCGGGAAGCATCCTGGCGCATGAAGCCGCCAAATGGCTGGACGCACAGCTTGGCGCTCACAGCGCAGCGCATGCCACGCACGCGCAAGCGATGGCCCAGCGACTGGGCGTGAGCGAAAGGCATCTGCGCCGTATTTTTGAAGCGCAATGGGGCGTGAGCCCTTTGCAATACCTGCAAACCCGCCGACTGCTGACCGCCAAGCAGTTGCTCACCGACACGGCTTTGAGCATGATGCAAGTGGCGCAGCTCAGCGGTTTTTCCAGTGTGCGCCGATTTAATGCGGCGTTTGTGGAGCACTACCGGCTGGCGCCCACGGCGCTGCGCAAGGCGTCAAAAGCCGCCTCAGCGGGCCGCAACGCCGAAGTGGCCCTACAACTGAAGCTCAGCTACCGCCCGCCCTACGATGGGAAGGCAATGCTGGGTTTCATTGCCCAGCGTGCGCTGCCGGGCGTGGAGTGGGTGGACATGGCGAGTTTGTCGGTAGCTCGCACCCTTTCATTGGGTTCTGCTGGCACCGCCTTGCAGGGCTGGGTGCACTGCCGGTTGGACCCGGAGCGCAACACGGTGCACCTGAAAGTGAGCGCCAGCCTGACGCCCACCCTGCCCCAAGTCGTAGAAAAAGTACGCGCCTGGCTGGACCTGGATGCCGATCCACTGGCCATCCAAGCCGTGCTGGGCGACCACTTCGCCGGCCTGGAAGGCCTGCGCGTTCCCGGCACGGTAGACGGTTTTGAGTTGGCAGTGCGTGCGGTGCTGGGCCAACAGGTCACGGTGGCCGCGGGCCGCACCTTTGCGCAGCGCATTGTTGCGCGCTGGGGCAAATCGGTACAAACGCCATGGGCGGGTTTGAACACATTGTTTCCAACGCCCACGGCCCTGGCGACTGCGCTGCCCGCTGAATTGGGCGAGTTGGGCATCGTGCGTCAACGGCAAGCAGCCATCCTCGCCTTGGCGCAAGCCGTGAACCAAGGCGACTTGGGGCTCTCGCCCGGCGCCGACGTGGGTAAAGCGCTTGCGCAATTGCGGGCGCTGCCGGGCATTGGCGCCTGGACGGCCCAGTACATTGCCATGCGCGCGCTGCGCTGGCCCGACGCCCTGCCCGCCCAGGACGTGGCATTGCACAAAGCACTGGGTGTGCAGCAATGCAAGTCGCCCGCGCAAGCGCTGGAACGCATCTTTGCCCCCTGGTCGCCCTGGCGCAGTTATGCGGTGGTGCGCGCTTGGCACACACTGGCCCATCCTGGAGAACCCCAACCATGAAACTTTTCACCCCGGACGTGGTGCGCAGCCACTTTGCCAGCCCCTTGGGACCCATGACGCTGGCTGCCAGCGCCACAGGCCTGTGCGGTGTGTGGTTTGACGGGCAAAAGCACCAGCCGGACCTGCAGCACCTGCGCATGGAACCCTCGCACGCGCTTTTGCAAAAGGCCAACACCCAGCTCGCCGAATACTTTGCGGGGCAGCGTACGCAATTTGACGTGGCGCTGGATATGCAATACGGCACCGCGTTTCAACAAGCGGTGTGGAAACAACTGCTGCGCATTGCGCCCGGACGCACCGTGAGCTATGGCGCCATCGCGAGTGCAGTTGGTCGCCCGATGGCATCGCGCGCAGTAGGCGCAGCAGTGGGGCGCAACCCGGTCTCCATCATCGTGCCCTGCCACCGTGTGGTGGGCAGCAGCGGCGCGCTCACCGGCTATGCTGGCGGGCTTGACCGCAAGACTGCCTTGCTGCACCTCGAAAGTTCCTTTTGACCCCTTCCCCCATGCGACCTGCCTCCTGGATTGTTGAATTTGTAATGCTTGCGGCTATTTGGGGCGCGTCATTCTTGTTCATGCGCATTGGCACGGTGGCCTTTGGGCCGGTGGCTACGGCGGGACTGCGCGTGATCGTTGCAGCACTGTTTTTGGTGCCGATATTGCTGGCGCGGGGCCACGCGGCCAGCTTGCGCGAGCACTGGAAATTGGTGCTGGTGGTGGGCGTGACGAATTCGGCGATTCCTTTTGTGTGCTTTACCTATGCGCTGCAATCCATCACGGTGGGCCTGTCCTCGCTGATCAACGCCACGGTGCCGCTGTTTGGCGCAGCCATTGCCTGGGCATGGCTGAAAGACCGTCCCAGTCACTCGCGCATCGTGGGACTGGTGATTGGATTTGTGGGCGTAGGCATGCTGGCCTGGGACAAGGCCAGCTTTCGGCCGGATGCCTCGGGCTTGTCCAGCGGCTGGGGGGTTCTGGCCTGCCTGTATGCCTGCCTGTGCTACGGCATTTCGGCCAGCTTTACCAAGCGATATCTCGCCGGTTTGCCATCGCTGGTGTCGGCCACCGGCAGCCAGTTGGGCGCCGCACTTGCCTTGTTGCCGCTCACCGTTGCGTTCTGGCCGGAGCAAGCGGTGCCCTTGCAGGCCTGGGGTGCGGTGCTGGCGCTGGGCGTGGTGTGCACGGGTTTGGCCTACATCTTGTTTTTCCGCTTGATTGAACGTGCCGGGCCTGCCAAGGCCCTGTCGGTGACCTTTGCGATTCCGGTGTTTGCCATCGTTTACGGCGTAGTCTTGCTCGGCGAAGCGGTGACGCCCTGGATGCTGGTCTGCGGCCTGGTCATTGTGTTGGGCACCACGCTGTCCACGGGGATGTGGTCGCTGCCACGCGTGGGGCGCGCACCCGCCTGAGTCGAAAGCGCTCAGCCCCTGGGATGGTGGGCTGCGTGCAGCTGGGCCAGCCGCTCCCGGGCCACATGGGTGTAAATCGTGGTGGTAGAAATATCAGCGTGGCC
Source organism: uncultured beta proteobacterium (assembly GCA_903914985.1). GTDB lineage: Bacteria > Pseudomonadota > Gammaproteobacteria > Burkholderiales > Burkholderiaceae_C > Allorhodoferax. The sequence continues at coordinate 6,303 of CAIWRE010000126.1, forward strand.
CAGCAGCAATTGCACCGCACGCAAATCCGCGCCATGGTTGAGCAAGTGGGTGGCAAACGCGTGGCGCAAGGTGTGGGGCGAGAGCGCAGAGCGAATGCCTGCCGCCAATGCGTATTTCTTCACCACCATCCAGAACATCACCCGCGACATGGCGCTGCCCGACTGGGCGCCGCGGGTGGTGACAAACAGGTCTTCGCTTTGTTTGCCCGCTAACAATTCTGGGCGCGCGCTGGCCAGGTACTGGCGCAGCCACTGACTGGCCACTTCACCAAAGGGCACCAGGCGTTCTTTGGAGCCTTTGCCCAGGACACGCAGCACGTTGTCGTTCAGGCCCAGGTTCAAGGTGCGCAGATCCACCAGCTCGCTCACGCGCAGGCCACTGGCGTACATCAACTCCAGCATGGTGCGATCTCGCACGCCAATAGCGGTGGACACATCGGGTGCCGCCAGCAAGGCCTCGACCTGCGCTTCTGTCAGGCTCTTGGGCACCCGAAGCGCCTGCTTGGCAGCTTGCAGTTTGAGCGTGGGATCCAGCTGAACGCGCCCCTCGCGCAGCGCCCAGCGGAAGTAACGCTTGAACACGGTGAGGCGGCGGTTGGCCGTGGTGGCCTTGGTCGCCGCATGCTGCGCTGAAAAATAGGCGAGCAAGTCAGGCTCCGCACATTCCAGCAACGCGGCACCTCTGCGAAACGCGAGCAACTGGTTCAGGTCGCGGCGGTAGGCCTCCAGTGTGTTGCGGGACAGGCCCTCTTCCAACCACAAGGTGTCGATGAACGCATCCACCGACTCATCGCTGGGAAAAGGCGCTGCACGGCCCGCCATGGGCAATCTCAGTCCAGTTGCAGTTTGGCGGATTCAACCACCTTTTTGTAGACGGTGTACTCAGCCTTGATTTGCTCGGCAAATTGCTCGGGTGTGTTACCGATCACGATAGATCCGGTGTCTTCAATCCGCTTTTTAACGGCAGGATCCTCCAATGCTTTTCGCACCGCAGCATTCACTTTGTCGACCACGTCTTTGGGCAGGCCTTTGGGGCCGTAAATGCCATAAAACGCCATACGGTTGACCGGCTCCAGTCCCAGCTCTTTGAAGGTAGGCACATTGGGCAACTGGCTCAGGCGCTGGGGCGCCGCCACCACGATGGGCACCAAGCGGTTGCCCAAAATAAAGGGCAAGGCGGAAGGCAGGTTGTCAAACGTCATGGGCACCTGGCCCGCGATCGTGTCGTTCAGTGCAGGGCCCGCGCCACGGTAGGGGATGTGGGTCACAAACACACCCACCAGATTTTTGTACAACTCCATCTGCATGTGGCCGATGCCACCAGTGCCAGACGAAGAGTAAGAGTACTGCCCCGGGTGTTTTTTCAGCTCCGCCACAAAACTCTTGTAGTCTTTGGCGGGAAAGCTGGGGTGCACCGCAATCACATTGGGCGTGGCCGCAATATTGATGATGGGCGTGAAGTCGGTGAGCGGGTTGTAGGGAGTCTTGGGGTTGATGGCGGGGTTGGACGCCACCGTGGAGACCGTGGCAATACCGAGCGAATAACCATCAGGCGCCGAGCGCGCTGTTTCATTGGCGCCGACTACGCCTCCACCACCGGCTTTGTTCTCAACAATTACCGACTGGCCCAGCGCTTTGCCCAGTGGCTCCGAAATCACCCGGGCGATGATGTCCGTGGTGCCGCCAGGCGCAAAAGGAACCACCAACTTGATGGGCTTGCCGGGGTAGGACTGAGCGAATGCGAATTGCAAAGGTGCAAGACTCAGTGCCAGGAAACTGCACAAAAGTAACGAAAAGTGGCGCATCCAAAACTCCTTCATTGTTAATTCAACCGGGAAAACAGTATATATTTTGAAAATCAATTGGAGTGCTTTTAAAAAATGCCCGTCCAGATGGCACTCACTGCGCGGGCTGTTATCCTCAGAATGTGACTTTCTTCTCCCTCCTCGCCCCTGAATTTTCGCTGATATTGCTGGGATTCTTGCTCTGCAAATTCACCGCCCTGAACCGCAACGTCTGGAACCAAGTGGACGCCTTGGTTTACTACCTGCTTTTCCCCACCCTGCTATTTCACTCAATCATCAAAAGCCCTTTAGACCTGGGGGCTGCGTCCCGACTCGTTGGAGCGGGATGGAGCGTGATGGTCGCCGGCATTGCACTTGCCTATGCCCTGCCCCACCTGCCTGGTTTCAAAGGACATATCCCGGCGCGTGACCATGCAGCGTCGGCCCAAGTGGCATTTCGATTCAATTCCTTTATCGGTCTGGCACTGGCCGAGCGCTTGGCCGGACCGGCCGGTTTGCTGGAAATCTCCGTACTGATCGGAGTGTGCGTCCCTTTCGTGAACATTGCGGCGGTATGGCCGATGGCGCGGGGCAGCGCCAATGGGTTCGCAAGGGAATTGATCCGTAATCCACTCATCATCGCCACGGTATCGGGACTGCTCGCCAATGTGCTGGGGCTGACTCTGCCCGATTGGCTGACTCCCACGGTCAGCCGGGTGGGCGGCTCGGCCCTCGCACTGGGACTGATGGCCGCAGGCGCAGGCATCCAAATCGGCGCCTTGGCGCGTGCCAAACTGCTCGCTGTCGCCCTGCTCTCGATTCGACACCTGGTGCTGCCCTTGGTAGCCCTGGCCAGTGCTTATGCTTTCGGGCTCAGCCACTCGCAGGCCACCATCTTGCTTGCCTATGCTGGGCTGCCCACCGCAGCGAGCTGCTATGTGCTGGCCAGTAAAATGGGGTTCGACGGCGCGTATGTGGCCAGTCTGGTGTCGCTATCCACCCTGCTGGGCATGCTGAGTCTGGGCTTTTCGCTCGGCTTCTTGCGACCACTGTACGGCGTATGACCTGTGAAGCACACTTCGCGAAAGCACACCATGACCACCCTTGCAGGCAAATTCCTGGCACTCACCCTGTTGCTATCCGCATTGCCCATGGACGCAGCGCTCGCGCAGGACAGCGCGGGCGGGGCAACACCTGGCGCAAGCGATGTCAATTTCGACAAGTCGCTGCGCAATGAGAGCAATTGGTATTTTTCCTGGGGCTACAGCCGCCAGCAATACGCGCCGTCCGACATCCATATTTCGCAGCCCGGCTTGGGCAATGACTTCACGGTGCACCAGGCGGCGGCCAGCGACTTTCCGGCCAACATTCCCGAAACCATCAGTTCCATCACCTCATTTGAATTCACCGCGCCGCAAGAAAACGTGCGCATTGGAAAATTCCTGAATGCTGAGAAAACGTTCGCCATTGAATTCTCACTGGACCACAGCAAATACAACGTCAACCAGAACCAGGTCGCCAAGGTCAGCGGCACGATCAGCACAGGCACACAACCTGATGCCAACGGCAACCTGACCCTCACCGATCAGGATTTTTACTACGCGCTGCACAACGGCCTGAACCATTTGATGATCAACGCGGTGTGGCTCAAGCATTTGGACGGACCCACTGACAAACCGGGCGAATTGCAGCTGATCAGCCGCGCAGGTGCCGGCATATTGCTGCCGCATGCCGACAACGTGATTTTTGGCAACCCCAACGAAGTCGGCCCCAAAAACCAGAATGTGTGCTGCACGTCCAGCAGCGATTGGTGGCAGATCAATGGCTGGACAGCCGGTGTGGAGGTGGGCTTGCGCTACCGGATTTACAAGTCCATCTACCTTGAGCTGACCTCCAAGCTGGCCTATGGTGTGCTGCGCGGCGTGCCGGTTTACAAGGGTACGGCCGACCAGACGATCTGGATGTCAGAGCAGGTGTTGTCCACCGGCTTTTTGTTCTAAGCCTGCGCAAGCGCCCATTGCACGTGCTCGCGCACCAGCGGGCTGGCGTGGACTTGCAGCTGTTGCAGGGCCTTCACCACGCTCTCGTCTGAGCGCCCCGCCGCCAAGGCATTGCCAGCCGCCACCGCCACATTGCGCACCCAACGTTCATGGCCGATGCGCCGGACAGGGCTTCCCTCCGTCCGCTTTAAGAACTCATCTTCTGACCAAAGCAGCAAAGCAGCCAAGGCCTGGCCATTCAAGCCCGCGCGCTCATCAAAGTCCGCCAAGCGGCTGACCTTCGCAAACTTATTCCACGGGCAGGCAAGTTGGCAGTCGTCGCAGCCGTAAATGCGGTTTCCCATCAGCGGGCGCAGTGCCGGGTCTATGGAACCCGCGTGCTCGATGGTGAGGTACGAAATGCAGCGGCGCGCGTCCAACTGGTAAGGCGCCACGATGGCTTGTGTGGGGCACGCGGTGATGCAGGCCACGCAGGTGCCGCAGTGTGGCTCTACGGGCTTCGTGGGCGCCAAAGCAATGTCCAGGTAGATTTCGCCCAGAAAAAACATGGACCCCGCCTCGCGGTTGAGCACCAGGGTGTGCTTGCCGCGCCAACCCTGCCCGCTGCGGGTGGCGAGTTCCGCCTCCAGCACGGGGGCTGAGTCGGTGAACGCACGATGGCCCAGAGGCCCGAGGTGCTGCGCCAGCTTCTGCGCCAACTGCTGCAAGCGATGTCGCACCACCTTGTGGTAGTCCCGGCCTCGGGCGTACAGCGACACGGTGCCGGTGTTTGGGTGTTGGAGCCGGTCGAACTCAATGCCCTGCCAGCCCATTGGTGTGGTCCGTGGCAGGTAGTCCATGCGCGCGGTGACTACGCTGAGCGTGCCGGGCAGCAGTTCCGCCGGGCGCGCCCGCTTGGTGCCATGGCGCTGCATATAGTCCATGCTGCCGTGAAAGCCTGCGGCCAACCAGGCCAGCAATCCGGGTTCGGCGTCCGTCAAGTCCACACCGGCCACGCCAATTTGGGAGAATCCAAGTTCTGCACCCCATCGTTGCAACTGTGCCAACACGTCAGTGGCCATTGCGGGGGCGTGTTCCGGGCTATTGATTGGAGTGCTAGTCTGCGCGTTATGGATATTCACCCCGCGATTGTAAAAACCACCACGCTGTACTGGCGTGACGAGGCGGCCACCGAGGCTTTTGCCGCCCGTTTGGCGTGTGCGCCGGGCGTGCATGACGCTTTGATCGCACTGCGCGGTGACTTGGGCGCAGGCAAAACGACGCTGGTGCGCCACCTGCTGCGCGCACTCGGCGTGCAGGGGCGGGTGAAAAGCCCTACGTACGCGGTCGTAGAGCCCTATGAGTTGCCCGCGCTCCATATTTGGCACTTTGACTTCTACCGCTTTGGCGACGCCCGGGAGTGGGAAGACGCAGGCTTTCGCGATCTCTTTGCCAGCCCCGGCCTCAAGCTGGCCGAATGGCCCGAAAAAGCAGCGTCGGTGCTACCTCCCTTTGATTTGGACATCACCTTGACCACGCAGCACGATGGCAGCCGCCAGGTCGTGCTTGCAGCCCACACTGCGGTGGGCACGCGCATGCTGCAAAGTTTGACCGAAGACGGTTCGCCGCCATGAGAAGACGGCAACTGATTCAGCAGGGGGCGGTGGTGCTGACCCTGGGACTTGTGCAGCACCACGCATTGGGTGCGCAAGCTGCGACGATTTTGACGGTGCGCGTCTGGCCAGCACCGGAGTATTCCCGCGTGACCATTGAGTCAGACGCACCCTTGAACGCAAGCCAAACCGTGATCAGCAACCCGCCGCGCTTGGCGGTGGACATTGCGGGCGTCACGCTAAACCCGGCACTCAAAGAGCTGGTGGCCAAGGTGAAGGCGGACGATCCGAACATCGAAGGCATTCGTGTGGGCCAGTTCTCGGCCGACGTGGTGCGACTGGTCATTGACCTCAAGCAAGGCGTGCGACCCCAAATCTTCACCCTCACGCCGGTGGCCGCGTACCAACACCGCTTGGTGCTGGACTTGTACCCCCTGCGCAATGTCGACCCCTTGGATGCCCTGGTGGCCCAATATGCCCAGCCCAAAACCTCTTCGCTCACGCCCCCTGCCCCCGTGCGCGACGCGTTGGGCGAACTCATGGCCCAGCGTCTGGGCAAGAAACCAGAGGCCGCACCCCCCGCCAGCGCAGCAAGCGCATCACCACCTGTCCCCACCAGCCCTGGCGCCAATATGACGCAAGGCCCGTCCTATCTGGGAACGGATCGCTTGATCATCATTGCGCTGGATGCAGGCCATGGCGGCGAGGACCCGGGCGCCGTGGGACCGGGCGGGACCTTGGAAAAAGACGTGGTGCTCAAGCTCGCGCACTTGATGCGTGAGCGGATCAATGCCAGCACCATCAACGGGACGCCAATGCGGGCCTATTTGACGCGTGACGCCGACTACTTTGTGCCGCTTCATGTGCGGGTGCAGAAGGCACGCCGCGTCCAGGCTGATTTGTTTGTCAGCCTGCATGCCGATGCGTTTTTCACGCCGGAGCCGCAAGGCGCCAGTGTCTTTGCGCTCAGCCAGGGCGGTGCTTCCAGCAGCGCAGCGCGCTGGATGGCAGCCAAAGAAAACAAGGCGGATTTGATTGGTGGCCTGAACATCAAAGCCAAGGGTCTGGAAGTGCAAAGCGCGCTGTTGGACATGAGCACCACAGCGCAAATTGTGGACAGCCTCAAGCTCGGCAACACGCTGCTGGGTGAAGTCGGACGCGTGGGGAAACTGCACAAAGGTCAGGTGGAACAGGCCGCGTTCGCGGTGCTTAAGGCACCGGACATACCGAGCGTGCTGGTGGAGGC
>CAIWRE010000127.1 GCA_903914985.1 uncultured beta proteobacterium
ACAAAAACCAGGTGCAGGTAGGCATCGCTCAGGCCGACCACCAGCAGGTCCTGGTAGCCCAGTTGGTGGTGCGCCAGGTAGCGGGCCGCCAGATCAATGTCCTTGCCCAGTTGGGCGTAGCTGACCATGCCACCCGCCACCTCAATGGCGGCCTGGTTGCCCAAACGGGCGTGGTAGGCGATGAAGCTGGGGGTGGTAGGACTGTGTGCAGGCTGTTTCATGATTTCATGGTATCCACGGGCCGACATTTTTGCCGCTGGCCTCGCTCATTTTTTGTAAATTTCACAAATTTTGGAAGATTATTTACATCAATCGCCCATAATTCCTGAACCATGAAGATTCTCTCTGCGCCGCTGGCCTTGTCACTGTTGCTTGGGCCGGTACCGCTTTGCGCCCAAGGGCTGGCCAGTCCCAACGCAACCTTGTCCCTCCCCACAGCCGTCGTGCCTGCACCGGTTCAAAGCGTCAGCACCTTGGTGGCCGCCGACCCGAGCCCGGCAGAATGGGCTGCGCGCCGCGCTCAGCCCTGGTTGGACACGATCAAGAAACCGTTTGCAAACCAGTTGGACACAGGCAACGGCGCGGGCGTGACCGTGGGTGTGGTGGATACCGGCGTTCAGCTGGACCACCCCGAACTGCTGGGCAAGGTGGTCAGCACCTACAACGCCATCAACAAAGGCACCACCGTGACCGACCAACTCGGCCACGGCACGCATGTCTCCGGCATCATCGCGGGCCAGTTGCAAAACGGCTCGACCTTGGAAGGCGTCGCGCCCGGCGCGACTCTGGCCATGGCCAAAGTGTTTACCACCGGCGGTGCCGATGCAGCCACCATCGGGCGTGGCATCGATTGGGTGGTGAATATCGTGCAGGCGCCGATTTTGTCTCTCAGCCTGGGCGGGCCCAGTGCCTTTGCAGAGTCCAACTTGCGCAATGCCGTTACCAAGGGCACATTGGTCACAGTCGCAATGGGCAACGATGGCCGCAGCAAGGCCACGTGGCCGGCGGAGTTTGCCAAACAGAGCTGGGCCAAGGGGCAGATCATTGCGGTGGGCGCGCTGGACGGCAACAACTCCCGTGCATCGTTCAGCAATTACGACGCGACGCTTGCCCAGTGGACGGTGTTTGCACCGGGGGTGGACATTGACTCCAGCTATTCGGTGCCCGGCTCCACCAGCACCTACCAAAGCCTGAGTGGTACGTCCATGTCCACGCCCATGGTGGCGGGTGAAGCGGCACTCATCAAGAGCAACTGGAACTTCCTCACGGCCCCGAATCTGGCCAAAATCATTTTTCAATCTTCCACCCGCCTGTGCAGTGACCGCGTGAGCGCAGCCACCTGCGCCGCACGCACAACAGCCGACAAAATGTACGGATGGGGTTTGATCAACGTGGCCGCCTCGCTGGAGCCCTTAGGCACGCTGACACTGACGGGCGGCAGCGGCCAGACGCTGAGCTTGGCGGGCACCCAGTTTGCAAGCCCCAAATCGGGCACACCGGCCGCGCTGAGCGGCCTCACCAGTCTGGCGACCGACAACTTTAACCGGGGCTTCAAGGTTCGTGTGGGAGCAGCCGTAGCCGCCCTTCCCGCTGCGTCATCGGGTGCCGTGATTCCGGTGAACAGCCCGGTGCGGGTGCAAACCGCCAGCAGCTTGTTTTCTTTTGACGGCGCGGGCAGCGACTCCGCGATGGCATTGGGCGGCGACAACGGGTCGGCCGCCGGCTGGCAGCGGCTGCGCGTGCTTTGGCGCGACGACACCGGGCGCTCGTTTGGCCTGGGCACCCAAGGCAG
>CAIWRE010000128.1 GCA_903914985.1 uncultured beta proteobacterium
CCATGGATTGGTCGAGACGGCCCGCCATGGCGGGCATGAAGCGCTCCGGAATGCTGGCCGTGACGACAGGATGCGTGGCCGTCCCCGACTGCCTGGCTGTGCCCATGTCGGCGGCGCCGAACAGCAGGCCGATGTCGGACGGGTTGATGGGCGTGGCTTCCATGCGGACCACGACTTCGTCGGGTCCGGGCCGGGGCACGGTCACATCGACCAGTGAGAGTTCGAGTTCAGCGCTGGACTTGACGCATGAGCGAAGTTCAAGTCCGGTGAGGGCGGTCGGGCTGGTAGTCAAGCTGGCTCCTGTGTTGGAATTTCATTCTGGCACAGGCGCAGCCCCTGTGCTTCAGACCTTGGCCGCAGCGGCTGCCTTCACCTTCAAGCGCCAAGCGTGCAGCAGCGGCTCGGTGTAGCCGCTGGGTTGCACCAGGCCCTTGAACACCAGATCGCAGGCTGCCTGAAACGCCATGCTGGTGGCGAAGTTGCCGGCCATGGGTTGGTAGAGGGGGTCTCCCGCGTTCTGCTTGTCCACCACCTTGGCCATGCGCTTGAGCGTGGCGCGCACCTGGGGCTTGGTCACCACGCCGTGCAGCAGCCAGTTGGCGATGTGCTGGCTGGAGATGCGCAGGGTGGCGCGGTCTTCCATGAGGCCCACGTTGTGGATGTCGGGCACCTTGGAGCAGCCCACGCCCTGGTCCACCCAGCGCACCACATAGCCCAGGATGCCCTGGGCGTTGTTGTCGATTTCCTGCTGGCGCTCGACGTCGCTCCAGCTGACCTTCTTCACCACCGGCACCTGCAACAGGTCGTTCAGGATGACGTCGCGCTGTTCCTGCGGGGCGATGAAGGCCTGCGCCTGCTCCATGTCCTTTTGCACCTGCGCCACCTTCACCTGGTGGTAGTGCAGGGCATGCAGCGTTGCGCCCGTGGGGCTGGGCACCCAGGCGGTGTTGGCACCGGCTTTGGGGTGGGCAATTTTTTGCTCCAGCATGGCCTTCATCAGGTCGGGCATGGCCCACATGCCTTTGCCGATTTGTGCTTTGCCACGCAGGCCGCAGGCCAGGCCCACGAGCACGTTGTTGCGCTCATAAGCGGCAATCCAGTCGCTGGTTTTCATGTCGCCCTTGCGCACCATGGCGCCGGCGTGCATGGAGGTGTGCATCTCGTCGCCCGTGCGGTCCAGGAAGCCGGTGTTGATGAAAGCCACGCGGCTGCTGGCGGCAGCAATACAAGCCTGCAGGTTGACGCTGGTGCGGCGCTCTTCGTCCATGATGCCGAGCTTGACGGTGCTGGCAGGCAGGCCCAGCATATGCTCCACGCGGCCAAACAATTCGTCGGCAAACGCGACTTCGGCGGGGCCATGCATTTTGGGCTTGACAATGTACACCGAGCCCTTGCGCGAGTTGCGCACCAGGCCTGCTGCCGCATCTTTCTTGGTGCGTTTGAGGTCGTGCAAGGCGATGGTGGTGGTCACCACGGCGTCCAAAATGCCTTCGGGGATTTCACGCTTTTGACCTGCAGCGTCGGTGTAGGTGATGGCCGGGTTGGTCATCAGGTGGCCCACGTTGCGCACAAACATCAGCGATCGGCCGTGCAGCGTGACGGGCTTGCCATCGGCGCCGGTGTACACGCGGTCGGCGTTCAGGCCCCGGGTGAATGTTTTGTCGCCCTTGCTGATGGTCTCGGTCAAGGTGCCTTGCAAAATGCCCAGCCAGTTGCCGTAGGCCAGTACTTTGTCCTCGGCATCGACCACGGCTACCGAGTCTTCCAAATCCAATATGGTGGACAGTGCCGCTTCGAGCACCAGGTCGCACACACCGGCAGCGTCGCTCTTGCCAATGGGTGTGTTGCGGTCAATGCGAATGTCCAAATGCAAACCGTTGTGCTGCAAGAGCACCGACGAGGGGTCTTTGGCCGTGCCTTGGAAGCCGATGAATTGCGCGGCGTCCTGCAAGCTGGTGTTGCTGCCGTCTTTGAGTTTGACGGACAGCTTGCCGCCCTTGACGCTGTAGGCCACGGAGTCAACATGCGAGCCCTTGCGCAGGGGCGCGGTGCGGTCCAGCACATGGCGGGCATACGCAATGACTTTTTTGCCGCGCTTGGGGTTGTAGGACTTGCCCGTGGCGCTGACTTTGGTTGCGCCGCCGTCCTCGGAAATGACATCGGTGCCATACAGCGCGTCGTACAAGCTGCCCCAGCGGGCGTTGGCGGCGTTCAGGGCATAACGGGCGTTGAGCACAGGCACCACCAGTTGCGGCCCGGCTTGAACTGCCAACTCGGCGTCCACGTTTTTGGTGGTGATGCGGGTTTTCTTGGGCACGGGCACCAGGTAGCCAATGCGCTCCAAGAATGCCTGATAAGCCGCCATATCGGCAACCGGGCCGGGATGGGCTTTGTGCCAGGCGTCGAGCTCGAGCTGCAGGCGGTCGCGTTCGGCCAGCAGTGCGATGTTCTTGGGCGCCAAGTCGGCCACGAGGGCGTCAAAGCCTTTCCAGAAGGCGTCGGGGCTGATGCCGGTGCCGGGCAGGACCTGGTTATCAATGAATTGCTGCAGTACGGTGGCGACTTGCAGACGGGCGATGGAGGTGCGGGCGGTAGCCATAATGATTTTGTTCCTATACATAAAACCGGTGGGCAAAGCGCGCTGCACGCACGCTGCCGGGTCGAAAGTGTACTGACTTGGCGCTGCGTGGCTTCTGACGGCTACCATCTCGCAAACTTTTCGCTGCACCATGAGCCCTCCCGAACCGCACAAACCCCTCCCG
>CAIWRE010000129.1 GCA_903914985.1 uncultured beta proteobacterium
CCCGTGGACCGGGCTTGGCCGGGGCCTTGCTGGTGGGCGCGGGCGTGGCCTGAGCGTTGGCAGCGGCTCTGGACAAACCGGTGCTCGGGGTGCACCACCTGGAGGGCCATTTGATGTCGCCCTTTCTGAGTGCGGATCCACCGCAGTTCCCGTTTGTGGCGCTATTAGTGTCTGGTGGCCACACGCAGCTGATGCGCGTGGACGGCGTGGGGCGCTACGAACTATTGGGCGAGACGATTGACGACGCCGCAGGCGAGGCTTTTGACAAGTCGGCCAAACTGATGGGCCTGGGCTACCCCGGTGGGCCGGCCTTGGCCGCGCTGGCCGAAAGCGGCGACCCGCAGGCTTATGCCCTGCCACGACCCTTGCTGCACAGTGGCAACCTGGACTTTTCATTCGCCGGTTTGAAAACCGCCGTGCTGGTGCAGTCTCAAAAAATGGTGGCATCGCAGGGCGAGGTGGCCTGGAACGGTTCAGCCAGTGGCGTCAAGCTGGCCTCGGGCGCCACGCCGGGTTTTGAGAACCTGCCGCTTTCCATGCGCGCCGATTTGGCAGCGTCCACCCAGGCGGCGATTGCCGACGTGCTGGTCAAAAAGTCGATGACCGCACTGAAAGTCACGGGGCTCAAACGCCTGGTGGTTGCCGGTGGCGTGGGGGCCAATACCAGCTTGCGCAGCCAGTTGAACGCGGCCTGCGGCCAACGCGGTGTGCGGGTGCACTACCCTGAGTTGCACTTGTGCACCGACAACGGCGCCATGATTGCCATGGCCGCCGCCATGCGCCTGCAAAGTGGCCTGCAGGCCGCACGGCGGGACTACGCGTTTGACGTGAAGCCGCGCTGGCCGCTGCAGGCCATCTAATTCACGGCCCACTCAGCAAGCTGCAAAGCGCGAAGTAGTTTAGGAAATCGACAGCTCGGCCACCTTGCTCACCGGTACCACTTTGGCCAAGCTCAGTTTGAGCACACCGTTTTCCAAACGGGCGCTGCTCGCCGCGCTATCAATGTCCTGACCAAACTCAAAGGCTGCACGGTAGCGCCGGGGTGCGTCGTCCTTGGACTCGATGCGCACCACGGCACCTTCGATGCTGATGCTCAACTGCTCTTTGCTGATGCCCGGTACATCCATGGTCAGGGAGAACTGCTTTTCGTCCTGTGTGATTTCGGCGTCCTGGCTGGCATTGCTGCGGGCAGCGGCGACTGTTTTTTCGATGAAATCCGCCGCGGAACGGCCCGCTTGGGCGTAAATGCGGCGGCGAAGAGGATGGTCCAGCGAAGCGCCAAAACCGGTGGTCAAAGGGGAGGATGTGGTGGTGAAAAACATAAGGGCTCCAAGTACACTGCGCGGCCCCCGACAGTGGGCGCCGCATGGATCACAGATGTGATTCCTGCCAGGCATTTCAAGCTTTTTTCTTCATGTTTATTCTTCTCTCCCGCTTCTTGAAATCCGGTTTTTCAGTGCCATGTGCGCTGCTTTTTTGCCTGTGGGCGGTCAGTGTGAGCGCCTCTGCGCAAACACCACCGCCGATCAAACTGGCTTTGATCGAAGGCCTTAGCGGCGGCAACGCCAATGGCGGCGAAGCGGTGTTTCGCAACCTGACCTGGGCCCTGGAGCGTGTCAACGCACGCGGTGGTGTGGGGTCTGCTGGGGTTTCTGCGCCCAAGCAATTGCTCGCATTGGAGCGCATGGACAGCAAAGGCCAGACCGAAGAAGCCTTGTCCAATCTGCGCCTGGCGATCGATGGTGGCGCGCGCTTTGTGCTGCAAGGCAATTCCTCGGCCACGGCGGCTGCGCTGATCGATGCGATCAACAAACACAATGAACGCGACCCTGACCGGCGTGTGCTGTTTTTGAATTACTCGGCGGTCGACCCCGCCTTGACCCATGAAAAATGCAGCTTCTGGCATTTCCGTTTTGATGCCCATGCCGACATGCGCATGGCCGCACTGATGCAAGTGCTGCGGGAAGACCAAGGCCTCAAAAGCGTGTACCTGATCGGGCAGGACTACAGCTTCGGGCAAAGCGTGTTGCGCGAGGCCAAGCGCCAGCTCGCAGTGCAGCGCCCCGATATCCGCATCGCTGGAGAAGAGCTGCACCCCATGCTGCGCATCAAAGACTTTGCGCCCTATATTGCCAAGATCAAAGCCAGCGGCGCGCAGGCGGTGATCACCGGCAACTTCAGTGCCGACCTGACATTGCTGGTCAAAGCGGCCAAAGAGGCAGGCTTTGACGGGAAGTTTTACACCTTTTACGGCAACGCCCTGGGCGCACCTGCAGCCATTGGTGAGTCAGGTGTGGGCCGTGTGCTGGCCGTGGCTGACTGGTTGCCCAATGTGCAAACCAAGGCATCGGAGGCGTTTTACAAGTCCTTTCGCGCGCGCTTCCCCCAGCCTGAAGACGACTATGTGCACTTGCGCATGCAGCTGTTGGTCGAAGCTTTGGCACAGGCCATAGACGCCGCCGGGCGTACCTCCAAACCCGGCGCGCCCATGGACATGGTAGCGGTGGCCAAAGCCTTGGAGCGGGCCCAGGTGACCTTGGCCGGCCAAACCGGCACGATGCGTGCACTAGATCACCAGTTTCAGCAGCCCCTGGTGGTGGGTGTCATGGAGCGCCAAGGTACCTCAGGCGTCCCCTTTGACGTCGAAGGCTCGGGCTACGGCTTTAAAGTCGTGAAAACCTTGAGTGCCCAGGCCGCCGAACAGAGCAGCAGCTGCAAAATGCAGCGCTATTGAACCCCACCCCCATTTGAATAAAGCGCAACCCCATGGAAATCCTTGCCTCTTTGCTCGACTTTGTGCTACATGTCGACAAGTACCTGGAAGCCTTTGTCACCCAATACGGTGTGGGCGTCTACGTCTTGCTTTTTTTGGTGATTTTTGTGGAAACCGGCGTGGTGGTCATGCCGTTTTTGCCGGGTGACTCTTTGCTGTTTGTGGTCGGTGCCATGTGCGGTGTGGGGCTGATGAGCTATCCGCTTTCGGTGGGCTTGTTGTTTGCGGCCGCCGTGTTGGGCAACCAAAGCAATTACACCGTGGGCAAGGCTGTCGGGGAGCGGGTGTTTCAGTGGGAAAACTCCCGCTGGTTTAACAAGGCGGCTTTTGACCAAGCCCACGCGTTTTATGAGCGCTATGGCGGCATCACCATCATCGCGGCACGGTTCATGCCATTCCTGCGCACCTTTGCGCCATTTGTGGCGGGTGTGGCCCGCATGACCCGTGCGAAATTCACCTTCTATGACGTTACAGGTGCAGCCCTGTGGGTGGGTGGCATCATCACCATAGGCTACTTTTTTGGCAACATCCCATGGGTCAAACAGCACCTGGACAAAATCATTTGGGCCATGATTTTGGTTCCCGGTTTGATTGTGGCCTTTGGCGCTTGGCGGGCTAGGGCTCGATCGCATCGGTCGTAACGTTGCGACGTTGCTGAGCACCGTTGTGCCATCGCATCGGCCCTTATTTTTTTCAGCCCATGTTTCGGCTGCGAGCAAGGGGCGGGTTTTTTGCAAAATAGCCCAACAAGCCGCGCATCAAGGCGTCGGCAAACTGATTCTGAAATTCCTCGCTGTTGAG
>CAIWRE010000130.1 GCA_903914985.1 uncultured beta proteobacterium
ACCCGCAGCCGCAGCCGCCACCCCGGCGCGGCGCGGCAATATGAGCGTGAGTGCACCGGGCCACAACGCAGCCATCAGGGCCTGGGCAAAGTCGGGCACGTCTTGCGCAAAGTGCTGCACGCCCGACAGACCGGCATCCATATCGGCCACATGCACGATGAGCGGGTGGTCCGCCGGGCGGCCCTTGGCCGCAAAGATGGCGGCCACCGCTGCGTCGTTGCTGGCGTCGGCGCCCAGACCGTAAACCGTTTCGGTGGGCATGCCCACCAAACCACCGTTGGCGATGGTTTGCACCACTTGCGTCAGCGCGCGAGGGTCTGCCGGAGAAAGAATCATGCGGTGGCGGCCGTCGTTAAAACGCCGCGATACCCAAAATCTGCGCCGCTTGCAAGGCGGTTGCGCGCACTTGCTCTGCGGTGGCACCGGTCACGTTGAGGTGGCCCATCTTGCGGCCGGGGCGCGCTTGCGTTTTGCCATAGAGGTGCAAATGCACGCCGGGCAGCGCCAGCACCGCTGCCCAATCGGGCACGCTGTCTGCGCCGCGCTGTCCCCACAGATCGCCTAAGAGGTTGAGCATGGTGGCCGGGCTGTGCTGGCGGGGCTGGGTTAGGGGCAGACCAGCCAAGGTGCGCACCTGCACATCAAACTGCGATTGGTCACAGGCGTTCTGGGTGTAATGTCCGCTGTTGTGGGGGCGGGGTGCAATTTCATTGACCACCAGGCTGCCATCTGCCAACACAAAAAACTCCACGCACAGCACGCCCACATAGTCCAGGCCCTGCGCCACGGCCCGGGCACCGACCACCGCTTGCGCGGCCACGGCAGCGGGCACATTGCCCTCAAACACTTCGGTCACCGCCAGGATGCCCTCGCGGTGCAGATTGTGTTGCACCGGAAAATTCACCATCGCACCGTCGCTGCCGCGCGCCACGATGACCGAGCACTCGAGCGCCAGCGGCAGCATTTTTTCGAGCACGCAAGGCACCTGGCCCAGTGCGTCCCAGGCGGATGCCAATGCCGCGCGGTCTTGCACCCGCACCTGGCCTTTACCGTCATAACCCATGCGGGCAGTCTTCAAAATACCGGGCAGCACATCGTCCGATACCGCAGCCACGTCGGCGGCAGCGTGGATTTCAGCGTAGGGCGCGCAGGCCACACCGCAGCGGCCAAAGTGCGCTTTTTCTGCCGCCCGGTCCTGGGCAATCGCAACGGCAAAAGCCGCCGGTGCCACTCGCCGCAGCGCAGCCAAAGTGCGCAGTGCGTCTGCAGGCACGTTTTCAAACTCGGTGGTGATGGCGTCGCAGCACGCGGCCAACCGGGACAGTCCTGCCGCATCGGTGTAGGCGGTTTGGATATGGTGGTGGCTGACCAAGCCGGCGGGGCTTTGCGGATCGGGGTCCAGCACTGCAGTGGCATAACCCATGGCCTGCGCTGCGTGCACAAACATACGACCCAACTGGCCACCGCCCATCACGCCCAGCGTGGCAGCGCGGCCCTCAACCAGGGTGCCGGGCAGCACGGGTTTCAAGGCGTCATTCATAGACCGGCCACACCCACGCTCGCGTGGGTAATGGGCAGCTCCATGGCGCGGGCGGCGGCAGTTTGTTCGGCGCGAAAGGTGTCAAGTTGGGCGCGCAATGCCGCGTCACCACTGGCCAGCATGGCCACGGCAAACAGCGCTGCGTTGGCCGCGCCAGCCGCGCCAATGGCAAAAGTGGCTACCGG
>CAIWRE010000131.1 GCA_903914985.1 uncultured beta proteobacterium
GCAGGCCTGGGCCGACGGCTTTAGCGCAGACCTCAAACAAAGTGCGCTGCAAACCAGCGTGGCCACGCATGAGCGTTTGCAAGCGCAGGTGAGCCGCCGCATTGCCGATGGTGCGTCCGCCCAGACCGAAAAAGTGCTGACCGATGGCCGCCTGGCCCAAACCCGAGCCCAGCTGCAGGCTGTGACGGTGCAGGCGCAAACCGCGCGCCTGCGACTGGAGCAACTGACCGGTGCCCCGGTCGCTGCTGCCCCAGAGGCCGCGCAAGAACGTGAGCTGCCTGGCATGGACGCGGCGCAAGCAGTGGACGCGGCGCTCAAACGCAGCCCAGCGGTGCGCCGCCTGCAAGCAGCAGTGCGTGTGCAAGAAGCCGATGTGTCAGAACGCAAAAGCGAACTATGGCCCGAGTTGTATGCGCGGGCCGAATACCAGATTGGCAACGTGGCGGTAGCGGGTGCGCCCGACGCACAGCGACTGTTTGTTGGCTTGCAGTCCAAATTGGGTGCGGGTTTGTCAACCATGGCTGGCATTGAGGCCTCGCAAAACAAAGTGGCGGTGGCGGCGGCTGAGGTAGAAAACGCCCAGCGCACGCTGGCCGAGCAGGTGCTTGCGGACTGGAGCCAGCTTGCAACCATCAACGCGCGGCAGACTGAGCTGGAAGCCAGCTTGCAGGCCAGCCGCGAGACGGCGGTGGCCTGGGACCGCCAGTTTTTGGCAGGGCGCAAGTCCTGGGTGGAAGTGATGAACAGTGCGCGGGAACTCTCGCAGGCCGAAATCGAACTGGCTGATGTATTGGCCGCCCGCGTACTGCTGTCTTGGCGCGTGGCCCTGTACACCCAAGGGCTGGAAAGCCTCTTACCCGGAAAAACAAATCCATGAAACAGTTGATTGCCACTTTGCTACGGCTGGCCCAGGTTCAAGGGCAGTCGCTGGACCGCCTGGGCCTGCAAGCTGCGGTCGAGGCGCTTGAGGAGCCGGATGCCAAACCCCAGGTGCTCGTAGGTCGCGTTTTGCACACTTTGCAGCTGCCCAAGGCACAGTGGCATGCAGGTGGCGCGGTGGACCCCAGTCAGTCGCCTGGTCTGCTGGTGGATGCGCAGGGCGATTGGGGTTTGCTGCGCGGGCGCAATGGCCAAAACCAGTGGGTGAGCGAGTGGTTTGACGCCAAGGAAAACACCTGGGCCGAGAAGGTGGTGCCCGACTTGGCTGCTTATGCGTTTGCCAAGCTGCGCCTGGCCAAGTCGTTTGAAGCCAGCAATAGCCCTGTTTTCCGTTTAATTCGCGACGAGGTTTTTCAGCACCGTGGCACGCTGGCAGAGCTGGTGTTGGGGGGCTTGTTGATCAATGTGATTGCGCTGGCCACGTCGCTGTACAGCATGCAGGTTTATGACAGGGTAGTGCCCACCGGCGCCAGCCAAACCTTGCTGGCACTGACCTTGGGCCTGTTGGGCGCTGTCGTGTTTGAACTGGTGGTGAAGCTGGTGCGTTCGCATCTGAGTGAGAAATTGGTGGACGAAGTGGACAGCCGTTTGGCGCGCTCGGTGTTCATGCGTTTTCTGGCCCTGCGCATGGACCAAATGCCCAGCAGCGTGGGAGCGCTTGCCGGGCAGCTGCGTGGTTACGAGACGGTACGCTCTTTTATTGCGACCGTGCCTACGCAGTGGCTGATCGATATTCCTTTTGTACTTTTGTACGTGGTGCTGATTGGCGCCATTGCAGGTTGGATTGCCGCCATTCCGCTGGGCTTTATGTTGCTCTCACTGGTCATGGGTATGTCCAATTTGCGACGGGTGGAGGCCTTGGGAAGTCAAGCCACACAGGCCAATAATCTGAAGACGGGTTTGCTGGTCGAAGCCATTGAGGGTGCAGAGACCATCAAGTCGGGCCAGGGTGGCTGGCGCATGCTCTCGCGTTGGCAACAGACCACCGATGATGCCCGTGGCAACGAACTGGAAATGCGCCAATTGAGCGAACACTCCCAGTACTACATGGGTGCCATGCACCAACTCTCGTATGCCCTGATGGTGGCCATGGGGGCGCTGCTTGTCTCTAGAGGCGAAGTCACCATGGGCAGCTTGATTGCCTGCAGCATCTTGTCAGGGCGCATTTTGGGGCCGGTGGCCACACTCCCCGCATCTCTCACTTCTTGGGGTCATTGCAAAGCAGCGCTACAAGGTTTGGACCGCATTTGGGCGCTGCAAAGCGACCACCACGGCATTGATCACCCTGTCACGCTGGAAACGATCAAGGGCGACTTTGAGTTGGAGCAGGTGGAGTTTGGATATGCAGGCGCCAAGGCCTTGAGCATTCCCAAACTCATTATTCGCCCCGGCGAAAAGGTCGGCATTCTGGGCCCGGTGGGCGCAGGAAAAACGACGCTGCTGCGCCTGCTCAGCGGCATGTACCGGCCCCAGGCGGGCACCGTCAAGCTTGACGGGGTGGACATGGCGCAGCTGTCCAAGGCCGTGCTGGCGGAAAACCTGGGCTACCTGCAACAGGAAGGCCGCCTGTTTGCCGGCAAACTGCGCGACAACCTGATTCTGGGCATGATTGACCCGGGCGACCAGGCCATTTTGGACGCCGCACAGCGCACCGGTTTGCACCAGTCGGTGTTGGCGCGCCATCCGCTAGGCCTGCACCAACCGATTTTTGAAGGTGGCACCGGTTTGTCGGGCGGGCAGCGCCAGTTGACCAATCTGACCCGGGTGTTTTTGCGCAAGCCGCGCATATGGTTGCTGGACGAGCCCACGGCGTCCATGGACCGCCAACTGGAGTTGATAGTGATGCAAGCGCTGGCGCAACAAATCGGCACCAACGATACCTTTGTATTGGTGACGCATAAGCAGGAAATGCTGCAGTTGGTGGACCGGGTGATTGTGGTTGCGGACCACCGCATCGTCATGGACGGCACCAAGGCGGAAGTGATGGCCCGCTTGCAGGCGCCGCCGCCTACCGCAGGCCCGGTTGCAAGCGCGCCAGCGGGAGTGGCTGTATGAAGAACGTCGCCTTTTCTCATCAGACCGGTGCCGTGCAGTTTCGCATGATCAGTTTGATGTTTGTCGGTTTTGGTTTGATGTTGGCATGGGCCGCATTTTTCGACATTGACCAAACTGTGCGGGCCCAAGGCGCGATCGTCCCCAGCGCGCGCACTCAGATTGTTCAGGCCGCTGATGGTGGTGTTCTGGAAAAGCTGTTGGTGGTAGAGGGGCAGACGGTGACCACCGGTGAAGTATTGGCAGTGCTGGAAAAAAATCGCGCCAACGCCGGTGTGGATGAGAGTCGTGCCCGCGTTGCAGCACTGGCTGCGGCGCTGACGCGCGCGCGGGCTGAGGCTCAGTCGTTGGTGCCGGTGTTCAGCAGCGAGAGCCGCCAATACCCGGAGGTGGTGGCGGAGCAAATGGCCTTGTACCGGCAAAAGCGCCTTGGCCTGGATGCAGACATTGCCACCTTGCAGGAAACCATGGCCTCTGCGCGAGAAGAGTTGCAGCTCAATGAGCGGCTGTTTGCGAGTGGGGACGTGAGCAGGCTCGACCTCATGCGGGCCAAGCGCCAGGTATTGGAACTGGACGGGAAAATGACCTCCTTGCGCAACAAGTACCTGCAAGACGCCCGCTTAGAGGCCACCAAAATTCAGGATGAACTGAGTTCGACGCGCTTTAAATTGGATGAACGCGAAAGTGTCTTGCAGCACACCGAACTGACGGCGCCCATGGATGGCGTCGTGAAGAGCTTGAAGTTCAACACCATAGGCGGCGTGCTGCGTGCCGGCGACGAGCTGATGCAAATATCCCCCACCGAAGGTGACCTGGTGCTGGAGCTCAAAGTCATGCCGGCGGACATTGGAAGTTTGAAGCTGGGCTTGCCCGCGGCCATCAAGCTCGATGCGTTTGACTACTCCATTTACGGAAGCCTGCAAGGCAAGCTCGCATACCTCAGCTCAGATACCTTGACTGAGCAAGGCCCCAAGGGCGATGTCGCCGTTTTTTACCGGGCCCGCGTCACCGTCAATCCGCGCAGCGCCAATCCCAAACTGTCGCTTGCGGACCTCAAGCCCGGCATGGCCGCGACCGTCGATATTCAAACCGGAAGCCGTTCGGTACTGACCTATTTGATCAAGCCCATTACCAAGGCATTTCAGGGTGCGGCTAGCGAGCGCTGAAGCCGTCTCTGAATGAACATCCAAACTACTGAAACGCTGAGTCCCTGGCGCCTGTCTGTTGCCCCGATGATGGACTGGACGGACCGCCATTGCCGCTACTTTCATCGTCTGCTCACCCGCCACACCCGGCTTTACACCGAGATGGTGACCACCGGTGCCCTGGTGCATGGCGACGTGCACCGCCACCTGCGCTTCAATGCCGAAGAACACGCGGTGGCGCTGCAACTCGGTGGTAGCGACCCCCACGATTTGGCAATGGCCGCACGGCTGGGTGCGCAGTGGGGATATGACGAAATCAA
>CAIWRE010000132.1 GCA_903914985.1 uncultured beta proteobacterium
ATGAACGGCAAAACGCGGCCCCACGGCACCCACCAACGCCGAGGCGTGAAGAATCACCCGCAGCCCCGGGTGCCGGCGGTATCGAAATTGGGCATGGAAATAGTCGTTCACCCGCGCGCCATCCCGCTGGCAGGCCGTATCGACGCAGATGGACTGCGGCAACCCAAACAGCACCAGCGCCTGGTCCACCAAATGCGCGCCCAGGTCAAACCACAGACCTGAGCCAGGCAGCGCCTGCTCGCGCCAGCGGTCGGGCACCACCGGCCGGTAGCGGTCAAAGTGCGACTCAAAATGCACGATGCGACCCAACACACCGCTGGCCAGCACTTTCTGCAGCGACAAAAAATCGGCGTCAAAGCGGCGGTTCTGAAACACGGTCAAGGTGAGGCCGTTAGCTTGGGCCAATGCCAGCAGCTCGGTGGTTTGCTCCAAAGTCACAGTGCAAGGCTTGTCCACCACCACGTGCTTGCCTGCCAGCAGCGCATCACGCGCCAGCGAAAAATGGCTTTCATTGCTCGTGGCAATCACCACCACGTCGACCAGAGGATCTGCGAACGCCTGTGCGGCCTGTGCGACGACAGCAACCTGGGGCCAATCCGCACGCACCGCGTCCGGTTTACTGGAAACAATGCTGTGCAACGCCAAACCAGGCACTGCGGACACCAAGGGTGCGTGAAAAATGCGACCGGCGCTACCGTAGCCGACGATGGTCACGCGAACCGGGCGCGATGCGATGGGAGTGTGGATGGAGGCGGCCGATGATTGCATCCCCCAATCATGCTCGAAACCGCGACGGGGCTGTGGATCGCACCATGGTGAAAACCCCATGCCTTCAGGAGCTTGAGCGCCGCCTTTGAGCCAAAGTCAGACCGTAGAATGCAAGGTCACTTTTATTAACCTCCCGGCTGCATCGTTTGACTGTGGCCATTCCAAGGAATTTTCCGATGAAAAAACTGCTCCTGAGTCTGAGCGTGATCGCCCTGTTGGCTGCCTGCGGCAAAAAAGAAGAAGCTGCTGCGCCTGCCGCACCCGCTGCTGCGCCCGTGGCCGCGGCCCCCGCTGAACTGAAAGTCGCCATCGACCCCACCTACGAGCCTTTCACCTTCAAGACCGCCGACGGCCAGCCCACCGGTTTTGACGTGGACATTGCCAACGCCCTGTGCGAGCAGATCAAGCGCAAGTGCGTGTTCGTGGAACAAGTGTGGGACAGCATGATCCCCGGCCTGAACGCCAAAAAATACGACGTCATCATCAGCTCCATGTCGATCACCGACGACCGCCTGAAAGAAGTGGACTTCACCGACAAGTACTACAACACGCCCAGCCGTATCGTGCTGAAAAAAGGTACCAAGTTCACCGATGCAGCGTCTATCAAGGGCAAGAAAATCGGCGTCTTGAAGGGTTCTACCCAAGAGAAATACGCTTTGGGCGAACTCAAGACCGCCGGCGTGGTGGTGAACAGCTACGAAGCGCAAGACCAGGTCTACCTGGACATCAAATCGGGCCGTTTGGATGGCACCGTGGCTGACTTCATGGAAGTTACCGGTGGTTTCTTGAGCAAGCCTGAAGGCGCCAAGTACGAATTGGTGGGACCGGACCTGAAAGATCCCAAGTACTTTGGGTACGGCGCTGGCATTGCTTTGCGCAAGGGCGAAGACGCTTTGAAGGGTGAACTGAACGCCGCGATCAAAGCCATCCGCACCGCTCCTACTTACAAAGCACTGAACGACAAGTACTTTGCCAAGTTCAACATCGACGTCTACGGCGAATAAGCCCCTGGCGTAATGCACTGAAAATCGGCGTGCGGCAGTTGCTGGACGCCGATTTTTTTATTTCCACTCCATGAACGCCTATTACTACAGCATTCTGCAGGGCTCGCTGCTCACCATAGCGGTGTCGCTGTGCTCGCTGGCGGTTGCGGTGGTGCTGGGCTTGATGGGGGCGGCTGCCCGCTTGTCAGGCAGTCCGGTGGCCAGAGCACTGGGAACGGCCTATACCAGCGTGATTCGCGGCATCCCCGATCTGGTGGTGATGCTGCTGGTGTTTTATGGCGGCACCATGGGGCTGAACCATCTCATGGAGCTGATGGGCAGCAAGCGCACCGTGGACATCAACCCCTTTGTTGCGGGGGTCCTCACACTCGGGTTTATCTATGGCGCTTACATGACCGAAACTTTTCGGGGCGCGATTCTGGCCATTCCCAAAGGGCAGGCAGAAGCCGCCTGGGCATTTGGCATGGGCCGCACCGCCACGTTTTTGCGCATCATTGCGCCGCAAATGGTGCGTTATGCCCTGCCCGGCTTTACCAACAACTGGCTGGTGTTGATCAAGTCCACCGCCCTGGTAAGTCTGATTGGTTTGAAGGAGATGACCTACATCTCCAAGCAGGCCAGCGCAGCGACGCGCTCGCCATTTGAATTTTTTCTGTTTTCTGCCGCTTTGTTTTTGATCTTTACCAGCGCATCCTTGTATGTGCTGCGAAAGGTCAACGCGCACTACAGCCTGGGCACGCGCCGGGGGCAGCTCTGATGAAATGGGACGTCATTTTTCAGGCGAAAAACCTGGCCATGTATGGCGAGGGCATTCTCACCACGCTGGGCCTGCTGTTTTCCAGCCTGGGTGTGGGCGCGGTGCTGGCGCTGGTGTTTGCACTGGCACTCACCAGCCGCTCATGGGTCTTGCGCTCGGTGGTGGGGGCCTATACCTATGTGGTGCGCGGCACACCGCTCTTGATTCAGGTGTATTTGATTTACTACGGTCTGGGCCAACTGGAGTGGATACAGGCGCGTTGGGACGATGTATGGCCCTGGACGCACTTCAAAGAGCCATTTTTCTGCGCCCTGCTGGCGTTCAGCCTGAACACGGCGGGCTACACCGCCGAGATGCTGGCGGGTGCCATTCGGGAAACCAGTGCTGGCGAGCTGGAGGCGGCGCAGGCCTATGGCATGGGGCGTTGGATGACCTTGCGTCGCATCGTGCTGCCCAGCGCCATGCGCCGCAGCCTGCCCGCCTACAGCAACGAAGTGGTCATGATGCTGCAAAGCACCAGCCTGGCCAGCGCCGTGCCCAGCATGTTGGACGTCACCGCCGCGGCCAGCCGCGTGTACTCTGACTACTACCTGCCGTTTGAAGCCTATTTGTTTGCCGCAGGCATCTATTTGGTGGCGACATTCGCCTTGATCGGCTTTTTCAAGCTGGCCGAGCGGCATTTCCTGGCCTATTTAGCGCCCCGCAAAAACTGAGCGCACAGACCACCATGCAACGCACCGACCACCCGCTTTTATCCCCCAGCCTGGGTAGCCACAAAAGTGTCACCAGTTTTCACTTTGGCACTCCCGGTGCGGGCCCCAAGGTCTACATTCAGGCCAGTCTGCACGCCGAAGAATTGCCCGGTATGTTGACAGCCCACCATCTGCGTCCTGTGCTGCAAGCGGCCGAAGATGCGGGCCTGCTAGGTGGCGAAGTGGTGCTGGTGCCCGTGGCCAATCCGCTGGGGCTGGCACAGCGGTTGGACCACAAGCCCATGGGTCGGTTTGAGTTGGGCACGTCTGAAAATTTCAATCGCCACTATCCCGACCTTGCAAACGCCGTTGCTGCGGAAGTGCTGCCGCAACTGGGCGCCGACGCAGGTGCCAACGTCAACACCGTGCGCGCCGCCATCGGCGCCTATTTGCGCCAGTGGACGCCCACCACCGAGTTGCAAAGCCTGCGCCGCACGCTGATGCTGCTGGCCCATGACGCGGACTATTTTCTCGATCTGCATTGCGACTGCGAAGGCGTGCTGCATTTCTACTGCGAAGAGCCGTGCTGGCCGCAGCTCGAAGCCCTATCGCGCTTTCTGGGCAGCGAAGCCACGCTGATTGCCAAGAACTCTGGTGGTGGACCGATTGACGAATGCCTGTCCGGCGTGTGGTGGCAGCTCGCCGCCAAGCTGCAGGCGCAAGGCACTCATGCCCCACTGCCCCAAGGCTGCAACAGCACGACCATCGAATTGCGCGGCGAGTTGGACGTGAGCCACACGTTCGCACAGCAGGACGCCCAAGCCATCCACCACTTCCTGCAACACATTGGCGTGGTGCGCTGCAAGGTGCCGCCCACCGTGCCAGCGGCGCGCTGCCAGCCGACACCACTGGCCGGGTCGGAGACGCTGCGCGCACGCGGCCCCGGCGTGCTGGTATTTGCCGCCGAACCCGGCCAAGCCATGCACAAAGGCGACTTGGTGGCCGAAGTCATTGACCCCATTGAAAACTCGGTAGAGCGCGTGCTGGCCGGTGTGGACGGTGTGCTGTACGCCCGCATCCGTGACCGCTACGTCACCGCAGGCTGCGAAGTCGGCAAGATTGCAGGCGCTACTCCTTTTCGCACCGGCCCGCTGCTGGGCGACTGATGGGAACCACGGAAACTCACCACGCTATGACTCAGCCCACCGTCAAACTCCAAGTCAACAATATTCACAAGCGCTTTGGCAGCAACGAGGTGCTCAAGGGCGTGTCACTCACGGCCCATGCGGGCGACGTAATCAGCATCATCGGAAGCTCCGGTTCCGGCAAAAGCACTTTTTTGCGCTGCATCAATCTGCTGGAGAAGCCCCACCAAGGCAGCATTGCCGTGGCCGGCGAGGCGCTGGA
>CAIWRE010000133.1 GCA_903914985.1 uncultured beta proteobacterium
CACCTCAAGCCGCCATTCACACCGGTTACGACCGTGCTTGGGCAACTATTTTTGACTCGAACATCACCACCCTGATTGCGGGTGTGGCCCTGTTGGCATTTGGTTCTGGCCCTGTGCGCGGTTTTGCGGTGGTGCACTGCTTGGGTATTTTGACCAGCATGTTCTCGGGTGTGTTCTTTTCGCGCGGCGTGGTGAACCTTTGGTACGGCCGCCAAAAGAAACTCAAAAGCGTGTCGATTGGCACGGTGTGGCGACCCGATGGTGCCTCTGCGGGGACCGACGTAGCCCCAAACGCTGTGGAGAAATAAGCATGGAATTTTTCAAAATCCGCCGCGACATTCCGTTCATGAAGAACGCCTTGGCGTTCAACTTGGTTTCATTGGTCACGTTTTTGGCCGCGGTGTTCTTTTTGTTCTCGCGCGGTCTGCACCTCTCGGTGGAGTTCACCGGCGGTACCCTGATGGAAGTGGCTTACAGCCAAAGCGCCGACTTGCAGGCGATTCGAGCCAGCGTAGATGGCCTGGGTCTCAAAGATGTGCAGGTACAAAACTTTGGCACGGCGCAAGATGTGCTGATCCGCATGCCTGTGCAAAAAGGCAGCAGCTCGGGTGCACAAAGTGAAAAAGTATTAAGCGCACTCAAAGCCTTAGACCCCAGCGCCACCTTGCGCCGCACCGAGTTTGTCGGCCCGCAGGTGGGCGACGAACTGGCCACCGACGGTTTGAAGGCGCTCGCCTGTGTGGTGGCGGGAATCATGCTGTACTTGGCGATTCGTTTTGAGTGGAAGTTCGCCGTCGCCGCCATCATCGCCAATTTGCATGACGTGATCATCATCCTCGGGTTTTTTGCCTTCTTCCAGTGGGACTTTTCATTGCCTGTGTTGGCTGCTGTGCTGGCTGTGCTGGGCTATTCAGTGAACGAGTCGGTGGTG
This sequence comes from uncultured beta proteobacterium, assembly GCA_903914985.1. Taxonomy (GTDB): domain Bacteria; phylum Pseudomonadota; class Gammaproteobacteria; order Burkholderiales; family Burkholderiaceae_C; genus Allorhodoferax. The sequence continues at coordinate 932 of CAIWRE010000133.1, forward strand.
ATTTTTGACCGGATCCGCGAGAATTTCCGCCGCTACCGTCGCATGGACACGCGCGAAATCATCGACAACGCGATCACCTCCACCATCAGTCGCACCATCATTACCCACGGTTGCACGCAAATCATGGTGTTGTCCATGCTCTTGTTCGGCGGGGCCACGCTTCACTACTTTGCGCTGGCACTGACCATCGGCATCTTGTTTGGTATTTATTCGTCGGTGTTTGTGGCCGCCGCCATTGCCATGTGGCTGGGTATTGCGCGTGAAGACCTGATTAAGGCGCCCATCAAGAAAGACAACGACCCGAACGACCCCAACGCCGGGGCGACGGTCTAAGCTCAAGGCGGCATGCGCCCAAGCAATCAGGCTCCGCGGGCGATGCGCCCGCTCAGCGCCTCCAGGTAGCCGATCAGGCGCTCAACCTGAATCGGTTTTTGGTAGACCGTTACCCACGGCGGTAGCAAACCGTCCACACGGGCGTTGTCCGGGGTTTTGGCGGTGACCACCAGCACGTCAATCGAGCTGTACTCGGGTTCGGTGGCCAAGGCGCGAACCAGTTGGTAGCCGTCAATGGGCCGCATCATCAGGTCCGTCACCACCACGTCGGGGCGTTGGCGTTCGATCTGAATGAGCGCTTGTGAACCATCGTTGGCAATGACCAGAGACACCGGGTGGCTGCAGCGTTTCACCAGCGTCTCAAAATACGCTACCTGCAATGCATCGTCCTCTGCCAACAAGACGCGCAGCGCACGCGGCGCGTTGCCATACTGCCCTTCAGGGCGGGTTGGCATCATTTTTTCCACAGCCGCGCGGTATATGCGCCGGTGGCCTCCCGAGGTGACCCATGCGTCGAGCTCGCCGTTTGCGACCATCTTTTGCACGGTGGTGGTAGACAGGCCCAGCAGACGGGCCGCCTGCTGCGTGGTGAGGATGTCAGATGTTTCGGGCATGGACATGGTGTGTTGGGGTTTATCTCAGATACATAATGTACTGTAATTCACAATTTTGCAATTATTACCGAGTTTTGTGTGCTTTTTTCGCATTTAGCCCTTGATCTGCCGCTGAAAGGTGCCGCCGGGTAAGCGAACCAGCCAGCCCTGAAGTTCTAATGCCATCAACTCGGCTTGCAGGTTTGAGGTTTCCATGCCGGTGCGTGCCTGCAAGGCGTCCAGACTGCAGGGTTCAAACCCTAAGGCATGGACCAGCGCGCGCTGTTCGGGCGGCAAGTGGTTGTGAACATCCGGCAAATCCGGCTCAGACTCGGGCCGCAACCCAGCGGCGGTAGGTCGGCAGGCACCGAGCTCCTCCATCACATCCTGCGCGCTTTCCACCAATTTCGCGCCCTGCTTAATCAGTG
>CAIWRE010000134.1 GCA_903914985.1 uncultured beta proteobacterium
GCGCAAATCGTGCACGATGTACTGCAGGCGCTGCAACAATTTGAAGCGGTGGACGTGGCCATTCCCACCGCCGACACGATCATTGTCGAGCGCGATGGCTTCATCCAATCCATTCCCAAACGCAACCATATTTACCGGGGACAAACTCCCCAGGGCTTCCATTTCCACGCTCTTTGGCGTTCTTACCAAGAGATTGGTGACGTGCGCTTGGGCGAATTTACCGACGACTGCGGCATTTACATGGAGTGCAACCCCATGGGTCGGGTGCGCATCGTCAAAGGCAGCAGCGAAAACATCAAAATCACCGAAGACCTGGACATGGTCCTGGCGGATGAACTGTTTCGCATCCGTGCCAACCAATGGCTTCCGCACACCCAGGGACTGGACGTGCGCGGCAAACGTGCACTGGTCTTTGGCGGCAATGCAGGTATTGGCAAAGCCATGACGCAGGTCTTGCAGGAATCTGGCGCAATCGTGAGCATCGCGTCACGCAGCAATGGTTGTGATGTGGCGGACTATGCGCAGGTGGGCGCTGCCGTTGCCCAAGCGCAGGCCGGCATGGGTGGCATTGACTACGTGGTCAACACTGTCGGCCAGTTGGCCAAGCAAGAACTGCATTTGCAAGACCTGCAGGACATTGAAAACCTGCTGCGCGTCAACCTGATGGGTGCCATCCATATTGCCAAAGCCAGCCACGCAGCTTTGGCGCAAAGCCATGGCATGCTGCTGAACTTTTCGTCGTCGTCTTACACGCGAGGGCGCTCACATTACACGCCCTACTCCGCCAGCAAGGCCGCCATTGTGAATCTGACCCAAGGCTTGGCTGAGGAGTGGGCCGAAGAACCTATCCGGGTGAATTGCCTGGTACCCGGGCGTACCGACACGGCCATGCGGCGAAGCAATTTTGCCGGTGAAGCGGCAGATACGCTGCTGAACCCCTATGAGGTCGCACTCACCGCCTGCAAGTTGCTGGCCTCAGAGATGACGGGAATGGTGGTGCGGGTTTAGCCCCTGCACTCACGCTTGAATAGCCAAAGCGATCAGCCTAGTAAATCCCAACTCAGCGGTGTTCCCTTGGGGACGTCCTGCCCGACCTTCCGACCCAATAGCAATTCGTAGTATTTTGGTGCCAGACCATGCCCGGGTCGGATGCGCCGCAAGTTCGCCGATGTCAAGATGTCTCCGGCCTGCATGTCTTGTGCAATATAGAGAGATCGCCTCCGCGAGCGGGCTTTTTCTTCGGCCAAGGTCGGACCATATTTGATCTGTCCCAGAGATTGCCATGCACGCTCCGATTCAATAACTAAGCACTTCAGTTCCGCCGGCTCCAGCGAAAATGAAGAATCTACACCGCCATCCGCCCGGCTCAAGGTGAAGTGCTTTTCAATAATGCTCGCGCCCATTGCAACAGCCGCAATCGAGGCACCCACGCCCATGGTGTGGTCCGATAAGCCGACTTCACAGCCGAACAATTCACGCATATGCGGGATTGTCTTGATATTGGTATTTTCCGGTGAAGCGGGGTAGGTGCTGGTGCACTTAAGAAGCGCCACATGTTTGCACCCTGCCGCGCGGGCAGCGTCGACGGCTTCGGCAATCTCAGCGATTGTTGCCATGCCCGTGGAGATGATCATAGGCTTGCCGGTACCAGCCACCTTGCGAATGAGGGGTAAGTCAATGCATTCAAAGGAGGCGATTTTGTAGGCTGGCACATTGAGTGTCTCCAGGAAATCGACCGATGACTCATCAAATGGCGAACTGAAGCAAAGCAAGCCGCGTTCTTTGGCACGCGCCATGATCGGGGCATGCCACTCCCATGGAGTATGTGCCTGCTGGTACAAAGCATGCATGTTTTGACCGACCCAGATCGACGCAGGATCTTTGATCGTGAACTCACCCTCGGTCAGTGCCAAGGTCATGGTGTCCGCGGTATACGTTTGCAGTTTGATTGCATGGGCGCCCGCATCTGCGGCGGCGTCCACAATATCCAGAGCACGGTCGAGCGACTGGTTATGGTTGCCGGACATTTCAGCGATGACGAACGGCGTGTGACCCGGTCCAATTTGTAAATCAGCAATAGCAAACATGGTAGCTTCCAAAAATTCGAGGCATTAACAGGCAAACAAAAAAGAACGTTTAGTTTTCAAAATCGACCTGGAGTTTTTTCGATGCATCGAGCGAACGCTGGCAAGCCTCGGCTCTGGTATCACCCAAAGCCAGTATGGCGCCGAACCGACTCCCGGAGTGATGCAAACTGGGGATAGGCGCACCTACTTGAAGGTTCAAGCGAGCCATTTTCACTCCCTTGATATCCATCACCGTGGCAAGTGGGCCGACACGACTCACCACCTGACTTTTTGCAGGAAAATCAAGGGCAGTAATAAATCGAACCGATAGAGCCGGGCTGACCGGATGGCGTTGGCAACTTGCCAAGGCATCTACATCTCCAATGGCTTGCAAAATCGTAAATTCGATCATGTCCACGCCACTGGAATGCAAGGCCACTTCCGGCATATGACCGCCCGGAATCCTGACTGCAATCTCCAATACTTTGGGGCCGTCTGAGGTATTCAACACCTGCGGGTAGGCAATGCCGTTTTCAAGTCCGACTGCACGTATCGCTTTCTCGGAGGCCTCTCTGATTGCCCGGGCCTCGGATTCTGAAAGCTGTGCGGGAGCCACATGTTCAATCGCAATGCCGAAATGAGGTGGCTCAGCTGTCACCCGATCCGACAAGGAGAGAAAATGAATTTTTCCTGCTTCCACTGCTGCCGTGACATTGATTTCCGGGCCCGCATAATATTTTTCAATAATGGCTTGTTTGTCGCCCGAGCAGGCCAAGGCTTCTTTAAGCGCAGACGAAATTTGATCGACCGAGTCAATTCTGGTCGTTCCCCGTTGCCCGGAACTGTCGCTTGGCTTGATCACTACGGGCAAGCCATGTGCGGCTACAAAAGCATGCGCCTGCTCGTCAGACGCAATGGCGGCACTTTCCGTGGTGGGCACAGAAAATGCGGCGAACTGGCGTCGCATGGCGTTTTTGTTGGTGGCGACGTAGGCCGTGAATTCCGAAAACCCAGGCAACTGCAATGCTGCCGCAACGTGCGCAACAACGGGCACCGCCGTTTCTGAGCCAATCGTCATCACGCCATCAATGGCATATTTTTTCGCTACCGCCAGATTTCCCGCTTTATCTGCGGTGCTGACAAATTCAACATGATCTGCCACCTCAGCACCGGGTGCTTGCCGGTTCTGGTCTGTGACGATGACCTCCAACCCCAATTTCCTGGCCAGCAAAATGGCAGGCACCTGTTCATGCCCTGCACCGATGATCAGTATCTTTTTCTTCATGCGACACCTGCACGAAAAGACGTGATCCGCTCGCCGTCAAAAAGAGGAACTGCCGTTGAGCTGTTGAGGCGCGAACAGAAAATAATGTCCTCAGCCTGGCCCAGTGCTACCAAATTGGCACCGCTTTCGCTTTCAAGAAAGTCTCGTTCAAAATTGTCGCTGTAGCACGGCTCCAGTGTTCCGCGTGCGGTGACGTTGCCGATCTGCTTCATGATTTCGGTCACCGCAATGCGATCTTCGATGGCAGGCAAGTTATTGCGTCCCGCTGCGACCAATGAAATGCCGCAAGCCCGTGAATTCGCCAGCTCAACAGCCGCTTGGGCAACCGCGTTGCAATTGGTCATGGTACCCACAAGAACGATGCCATCTTCACGGTACGCTGCCTGAATACATTCAGTTCCGTTCGTGGTGGAAATCACCACGGATTTACCTTCGATCGCGGACCTGTGTAAGCTCAGGGGACTGTTGTCAAAATCGGCATACGGTAGTTTGGAGCCCCCGCGCTCACCGATCGTTACCTCGCCCTTCAACTCTCGGACGCTGACGATGGGTATGACCTCCCGGGCACCGAGTTCAAGGCAATGCACGATGGTGGCACTGGCTCGAATGGCATCGACCACGACGACCACATCGCCCCGCTGCTGGGCCCGCATAGCGCCCGCCACGCCAAGTTCGAGAAACACCCGCCGACTGTCGCGGCAATGATCGCGAAAGGTATCGCCGCGAAGCCCATATCGCATCGATTCGAGACTCAGAACATCCTGTGGCGCAACATTTCCAATGGATACGCCAGCGCCCAACTGTCGCAGCAACCAGGCCTGTTGATCTTTGTCCGGCGCCTCCCAAATCAGCAGATCAGGATTCACGCTTTGAAACAGTTCATAGGCGAGCTCAGAATTGATTTCACCGTTCGCCCGGAAAATTCCGACCGTCCCTGATTCCCTCGCTTCAATAATCACCTTCTGGGCTCCAGCTGACAGGTCTTCGTGAATCTCCCGTATACGTCGCGAGTTGCTGATTGCAATATCTTCTTGAGCGAGCTTTTTGCCAACTTCGGATACCACATAGAAACCCATGTCAACTGCTTGCTTGATCATCGTCAACTTCTGCTGCCGTGTCATGTTGGGGTGAATGCCATCGGACACCTCAATCGCATCAAATCCGACTTCTCTCAGCAATTGAAGTGTGGCTGGGATATCGGATCGCTCAAAGGCGAATTCCATAAAGGTGCCACCCGGACAGACGCGTATGCCGGCGTCTCGCAGCAGAGAAACCTTTTTCCTGAGAAGTTCTTCTGTGTACAGCGTGCAGGAACCCCAGCCCAACTTCACCACATCTACATAGTCAGCCACAGTGGCGGTGATATCGGCGGTAGCGGCCAGACCCAAATTCTTGTCCAAAACCATGGTCAAACCCGTGGTGCGGGGTTTTCCGGGTCTTCTCGAAATTCCTAGGTGATTGAAAATGCTGTTCATTGTCTGGTCTCTATGGTTGAGTTAAATCATGCCAATAACTTTTCTGCGACGCGTCGGGCGCCCGGCCCGTCCACCAACGGTGCGCGGGAACGTATAAGTTCTGGTTTGGAGAGCTGCTGCATAACAGCGCTCGCCAGTACTTCGGGTTGAAGCAAATCCAACTCACCGACGAACACCGCTTGTCCCACGGATTGCCACGCCTGGGACTGGCGGATTTGGTTCTCCGCAATCGCGAGTAGAACCATTGGAATTCCAAGACAGTTGGCTTCGTAAGTTGTTGTGCCCCCGGCCATCACCGCCAATGCACATTGCGCCATGACGCCAGCCACATCGGGTGGATCAATCAGGTACTCAACGCGTGCCGCAGCGTGTTGGTGTATCCAAGCAAGGTTTGCATCGTTACGGGAATTGCTGCGACCAGAAATCACCAGGAAGTTCACGTGGTTTGGAATGCATGGGATGAGCGCCTTGAGCGAAAAAACGATCGCACCTCGGTCATCACCACCGCCAAAAGTCAAAAGGACGGTTGTCGCCTTCTTTGGCTCCGCGCTTAAGGCGTTTTGAGCGAATTCTTTCCTCACTATGGCGTAAGCGGGGCCTGCCAGCAATTCAGACTTTTCACCTTTGATGAGGCTGCCGTAGTCTGCAATAGTCACGGTGGGGTTGGCGTTTACGATCAAATCGGCCCACATCGGCTTGTTGACTGCACCGTCAAACTGCAACCATTTTCTACCGCGTTTCAGGAGTTCAAGCTGGTAGGACTCATCGATATGCATGTGGTCCAAAACTATTACGGCGGCGTGCCGCGCGTCAGCGATGGCACTCAACGCATTTGCATCCGCCGCCGGTGACGATTGCCAGGACTGCGGTATCCAATCCTGGAAAATCCTCGCATCCTCAGAATTTGCGTAGGAGATTTCAGGACCCACCATCACGCATGTTTCATTCAAATCTGCGAGCGCGCCTGCCAGCGTGCGACACCGCATCAGGTGTCCCATGCCGAGCAACGGATTTGCGTCGCATCTGAATAGGATCATGCGTCACCGCCATTGCTTGATTTACGCGCCTGGCTTGCTAACCACATGGTTTCCGCGTATTCCCAATCTTCAGTTGTGTCAATATCAATGACTTTTGAGCGCGGCAGAATCATTGGCAGTGAGCGGCCCGAGAACATGGGCAATTCATCCAAAAATGCCTGTGTTTTACCCCAATAAAACTGCGCTGCATCGTGAAAAGCCGGTATCAAATCTTGAGAACGGGTATACCGGTGCTCGGGCTGAAACATCTCGATGCTGCCATCATCAGCGTAGCGAAATGCACGCTGTATTGGAAACTGGTAGCTTGTCGCCGAAAACACGAAATTCGTGTCATTGCTTTCAAGCAAGGCCAGCGCATCAACGAGGCTTTTCACCTCAATAAAGGGCGCTGTTGCGTAGATGCAGCAGACCCGTGAAGGAGTACCAAAATGACCCACGCTTTCGCGAATAGCATGGTTGATCACCTGACGTGTCGGCGTAAAGTCGTCTGCAAGTTCGACCGGGCGCATAAACGGAACTTCTGCACCAAATTCCACTGCGCAGTTTGCAATTTCTGCGCTGTCCGTGGAAACAATAATATGATCAAACAGGCCTGTTTCCCGGGCCCTGATAATCGACCAAGCAATCATGGGTTTACCGCCGAAGTCCCGCACATTTTTGCCTGGAATTCGTTTGCTTCCACCACGGGCAGGGATGATTGCGATTCTCATGAAAAATTTATTTTTTTCTAAACAGAAGCAGTTCGGAATGGTAGCCGTCCACAGTCTGGTAACCAAACGGATGGACGTTGGCCTCAACGAGTTCATATTCTGGCAATATCGCTACATAATCGTTGCTTTTGATCGGAGTTTCAACTCCTACGGAGTTGGCTGTCTTCTGCTGTTTGCCCTCTCGCATATTTCTTAACAATACCCATTCCGTTCCCAGCCGTTTGACATGGTGCAGATAATTCCTGACAACTTCCGGCTCCATCTCTTGAAACGATATAAAGTTGACGAACAGATCTACCTTACCAACGAGCTTTTCTATCTGCCAGGAGCAAAGGACCGAGGCCGTTGGAAGTGAAGCGATCTGAATCTGTTCCAGTGTTTCCGTAGACGTGAAGGAGGCAACGTGTTCATCGCCGATCACAGCTTTCAGGTAATGTTCCGCGACGAATTGCGTCGGAGGAATATCAATATCGATATAGCGCATCTCTTCAATACCGGATTGGGCTAATACCTCTCCTAGAGTGCCAAATCCGCCACCAATTTCAAGGATGGTTTTCGGTGGTGTATGCCCAAGGTGTTTTTTCAGCAGTGCCAACCCGAGCAAATAGTTCAGAGATGATCGGCTGAATTTTTTTCCTTCAAATTCCATCACCTCAAGAGGGTTGCCGAAATTACATTCAGAAAACGTATGGAGATAAGGCATTAATCTCGGATTGTCAGCAGCAAGTAGGACACGATAATCTGATAATGCATGCTGCCTGCCGCTTAATAGATATTCCAGTGCGAGCTGGGATTTCTTGCTAGCGACATGCTCTGTGCTTAACACCTCGCCAAGACGCTCAACTTGTACCTTCGATATTCCAATGGTAGGCGGGCCGTATGAAGGCACAAAATATCCCAGAGCAGACGGCAGTCGACGGAAGTTTTCTACGCCATCGGCACAAAGCTCAGACACAATTTTCGCAGAGGCCTGATCCCAAAATGAAGTTGGCCGATACAGGGGATTTTGCTCCAGCATTGCTGCGCGGGCTTTGTCTAGTTCAGGATAGTTATACATACTTTGGCATCCGGTTTGGTTTATGTTTCTTCTTGAATCACGTCACCCAGAGTTTCAATGACCTTTTCCTGCAGCTCATATCCCAAGCCCGGAAATAGCGGCAAGGTAATTGCGGATATATAATATTTTTCTGCGTCGCCACAGTATCCTTGCTTGAAACCCAGGGATTCATAATAGGGATGACGGTAAACCGGGATGTAATGCAGATTCGCCAGCACGCCTGCTTGGTGCAGAGCCTGGTATATTGCTTTGTTAGAACCCGCCTTTTGATCGACACGGATGACATACAGATGGTATGCAGAATAACTGTCCGGATGCTGCCATGGCGTGGCAAGCGGAAGGTCTGCAAGTCGTTCGTTGTATCGCGCTGCCAACGCATGGCGTTTACTCACAAACTCGTCGAGTCGCTGCATTTGGCTTAATCCAAGCGCTGCTTGAATATCAGTCATGCGGTAGTTGAACCCTAAGCCTATCTGCTGATAGTTCCAAATTTCCTGCGCGGGGTGTGAAATCATGTCTTCAGGCGCGTTACTGATGCCGTGACTGCGCAAAAGCTGCATGCTTCTGGCCAGTGAAGCGTCGTTCGTCACAGCCATTCCACCCTCACCACTGGTAATAATTTTGACGGGATGGAAGCTGAAGATGCTTATGTCGCTGTAACGGCAGTTGCCAACGGGTTCATCTTTGTATTTTCCGCCGATGGCATGGGATGCGTCCTCAATGATTTTGAAGCCATAGTGCGCGCCCAAAGCGTGGATCGCTTCCATATCGCAGGGCTGACCGCACAAATGCACTGGTATCACGACCTTCGGCAAAGTTCCCGCTGTCTCTGCCAGCTTTAGTTTTTCAGCCAGGCGCTCCACACTCATGTTGTAAGTGCGCGGATCAATGTCAACAAAATCGATACTGGCACCGCAGTACAGCGCGCAATTGGCGCTGGCGACAAAGGTAATGGCGCTGGTCCAGACGCAATCTCCGGGGCCCACGCCCAAGGCCAGGCAGGCGATGTGCAATGCGCTGGTGGCACTATTGACAGCGACGGCATGCTGCACGCCACAATAATTCGCAACACTGCGTTCAAATTGCGAGACAACGGGCCCCTGGGTGAGAAAATCCGACCTCAATACCGCGACGACTGCCGCAATATCAGCCTCACTGATTTCCTGTCTGCCGTAGGGGATCGACATGGCTTTCTCAGACGGGCACGAAAGTCGACTCTACATGCGTCGTAATCAGTTTTCGGATTTCTCCAACCGTCAGAAACTCCGGGTTCGTTCCGGAGTTGTAGGAAAAGTCTGCCTCTACTGCAAACCCTTTTCGCTGCTCGATATAGCGAGCGACATTGTTGCCACTGGCCGGCAGGATCGCGAAGTATGGGCCCAGGTCGACGGTGTTGGGACTGTCACTTGGCGTGATCATTTCTTCATGAATTTTCTCACCAGGACGCATACCAATGATCTCGTGCTTGCAGTTTGGTCCCACTGCTTCGGCCACATCGGAGACGCGATAAGACGGGATTTTCGGCACAAAAACCTCGCCTCCAAGGGCATGCTCGAGCGCCCACAACACCATCTCAACGCCATCGTCCAGCGAGATATTGAAGCGCGTCATGTTCGGGTCTGTGATGGGCAACAAGCCGCTTTTGGCCTTGTTCATAAAGAACGGAATCACCGATCCACGTGAGCCCATCACGTTGCCATAACGGACGACAGAGAAGCGCAGATCGCGGTCACCACGGAAATTATTGGCGGCCACGAACAGCTTGTCGCTGCAGAGTTTGGTCGCGCCATACAAATTGATGGGGGCGGCAGCCTTGTCGGTCGACAGCGCAACCACCCGCTTGACACCCTTGTCCATGCAGGCTTCGATCAGGTTTTGCGCGCCAATGATGTTGGTCTTGATGAACTCAAACGGGTTGTATTCGGCAGCAGGCACCTGCTTTAAGGCTGCGGCGTGAATGACCGTGTCGATGCCTTCAAGCGCGCGTCGCAGACGGTCTGCGTCGCGCACGTCACCGATAAAGTAACGCAGCGCAGGGTACTTCTCCGCCGGGAACTCCTGCTGCATCTCAAATTGCTTGAGCTCGTCTCGGCTGAAAACCACCAGGCGCTTCACACGGGGGCAGTAATCCAGCACCGTGCGCACGAACGCTTTCCCGAACGAGCCGGTTCCGCCCGTAATGAGGATGGACCGGTCACAGATATCGCGGTCTTCAGCCTTTGTTCGCATGTCCATTTTTCGACGCCTTGAGTTGCAATGACCACATACAGCAGGATGCGTGCCATGTAGAACCGGGGCGACAGCGCCCGCCCGGTGGTCGGGCCGGCGACCCTAGGGGGAAAATTAATGGTGCGCTAAGGCAATGTACTGATGGCGGTCGGCCTTTAAAAACATCACCGTAGAGTTTACCGAACTGACATAGGTGTCAAAACCCATAAAAGCAGGTTCTCGAAACTCCGAAATTTTATGGGTCTTACAAAACTTGCCAAATTCGTCGAATTTAAATGAGCTTAGAACTTTTTTCTGAACTTCCTCATTGTCATGGGGATGAAACTTGAGAACCCATTTTTTGGTGCTGTTCAGTCGTGCTATTGAGTTAATCGAATTATAAAATGTTTGAAATTTATCTGTGAAATTTATTGATTTTGCCCACGCGTGAAACGGTGGCAACAAAATCAGTCCGTGTTTGGAACAAATTGAAGTTCCGGAAAAAGAGGGTTTTTTCAAGCGAATAACGGTTTCACCGGGAAACGCGTCTTCAAAAAACGAAATGTATCCTGCACATTTCGGATGTCTCACATCATAAAACGGTACGCCTTGGCGGTATAGATCTGTCATCACTTCTGGTTTTACAGCCAAATAAGCCAAAAAGCCGCTCAATGATTTTTCCGGCCTGACCTGGTATTTGTAAAAAACATCAACGCAACGCTTGGAAAAAAGTGCACCGCGGGCTCCGCTGCCTTCATCAAAAAGAACGAAACTTTGACAGCGCGGACTTTCTATCAGCGCACGGACAAAAAAATTCGCGGTTTGTGGCACAAATAATTCATACTCAATATTATCGTTCTGCAGTCGCTTGAGGGCAGTCACTATTTTTTCCTGCGCCACTTCAAACTCCGCAGGTGACTGCCAAAGGTACTCTTCAGGCAGTCCGATGCACGCATTGGCTTCCGAGGGAAAAAATTCGCGGGCAGTAATGAGTGTTGAATTGGACTCGTTGAATATTCCCGCTTCTTTCAAGGCTAAAAAGGTCTCGTAGCCAATCGGTGAGTGTGCCCAAAATACATAATGCCGCATAAGACTCCTTTTTTTATTCTCGATCGTATTTTGTTGATTGTCGCGCCGCGGATTGAAAGATCGGCTAGAAGTCCGTCATCAAATTAAGAATTGAATCGCTAAGATTATGTACTATCAGTACATCAGTGCTGAATTGTAATCGGCGCGTACTTTGGCAAATACCGGTTAAGACTGAATTTGCAGATCCACACTGCCATTGACCTTGGCCAGCGTCGCGGCACCCGCATCCACTTGACTTTGGGTCAAGATCAGGGGCGCAGTGTCGGAAAATTCAATATCATCCAACTGAACGCCCAAATTCACCAAGTCATCAAAGACCGCAGCTACTTGTTTAGCCGTACCTTTGACGGCCACGGTTGCGACATTGACATAACCGGCAACACTGGTTGCCTGATCTGGAGGTACATCGAGCAAGGCCAGGGAGTGACCTGATGGCAGTTTGCTCAATGCAGTCGCAGATTGATTCCATTGGTTCAGAGTGATGGCGACCGGACTTTGGGTAGTGAGTTCGATGCCAGTCAATTGATCGCCCATTGCTGCAAGCGCTGCCCAAGCACCCGCCACCGCTGCACTGGTATCAGAAACCTGGATACCCGCCACATTGGTTTGACCGGCAATACCGTCCAACGCAGCCGTTGACACACCGGTCACGTTGAGCGCGTAGTTGCCACGAACTCGGCCCAGACTGTCCTGTGCGCCCAGGTATTGGTCTGCGGTGAGCGTCACCGTGCTAGTGCCCGTCGACCCAGGGCTTGGAGTGATGTTCACATGGGCCAGATGGCTCAGAGCAAGCAGGTCCGAGAGGTTTGCGCCAATTTGTGCCGCTGTGGCGCTAACGTCAAAAGTATTGACGCGTTGGTCAACTTGCAAGGTGCTGGCTGCCACCGGATCAGCCTCTTTGACAGTCATGCTGAAGGGCGTTTTGACTTTGGCCAACGAGTCTGCCAATGCGTATTGGCTTCCCGTAATAGCCAATACCGCCGGACTTGATGTGAGATGCACCGCCGTTACGCTGTCGTCTTGTAACAGATCGAAGTTGTTTGAAATGTTTTCTGCAGAGTCCGTGATGTCCAAGCTTTGCACATGGGCGGACGCGACACTGTCGTCCAAAAGGCTGCGGGCAAAATTGGTATCTCCTGCGGTCAATGCCAGTTGATAGTTCGCCTCGTTGTTGTTGACATTGATTTTGTTCAATGTGCCAACACTCGTCAAATACTGGCTTGCAGTGATACCCAAGACAGGGCGTGACTCGGTAGTTTGGATTCCTGTCAGTTGAGACCCAAGATTTGCCAAGGTATTCAAATTAGTGGAAATATTTGCCGCTGAGTCGCGCACGCTCATACTGGTGTTGAACTGAATATTTTGAGCCAACTCCGTGGCACCGCTAGCAGCCACATTGTTCACCACCAAATCAAACGGTTGCTTGATCATGCCCAAAACGCTTTGGTATTTGAGGAAGTCGCTGTAGCTAACGGTCAGGGTCGAATCTGTTTCGGTGAGCGTCAACGACTTCAGGCGAGGACCCGCTGCCATCAGCGCAGGGAGCGCCGATTCAATCTCGCTTGCAGAACCACTGACATTCATGCTGTTCACATGGCCTTGTGCCATTGCAGCGCTCAGGTCATCCGCAGTTACGCCAGTCAAGGCCAGGCGGTAACCACCTTGAATCTTGCCCAGCAGGTCTTTGCCTTGGCCATCGCTCGTGAGCTGCTCCATGGACATAGAAATGGGGCTGATAGGGTCATACAAATGAACCGTCGCCACCTTGTCATTCACCAACAAATCACCCAAATTGGCCGTGATGTCAAAGGCGCGACCTACGACGCCGATGGTAGCGATCGTGTCATCGCTCACAAGCGTCTGGGCTTGCTGGGCACTCGCACGGGAAATATCGATGCTATAGGTATCAGTAATTTTTGCCAGGGTACTTGCGGCGGTGCTCCATTGGGCCATCGACAACTGTAGTTTTCCGGTATCCCCTGACGCTTGCGTGATGCTCTTGAGCGACGTACCCAGCGCTGCGAGCTGACTGAAGCTTCGGGAAACTTCTGAAGCGGTATCCGTGACCGCCACCGAGATTACTTGAGGATTGTTCGTTAGGACGTTGTCGGCACTGGACGCTTGTACGCCCGTGAGAGCCACACTGTAACCATCGATCTTGGAGAGGAGGCCGCTGTTGCCGGCCCATTCTGAGGCGCTCAAAGTCAGTGGCGTGCCTTCATCGCTTTGAATAATGCTGGTCAGCTTGCCACCCAGAGCGCTCAGTTGACCGAGGGCAGCAGATTCAGACAAGTCGGCAGCCGAAGCCGTAACCTCCATGCCCACCACATGGGTGTTGAGGGCAAGGTCGACCGCATCGGCAATAGACAGCGACGTAACATTGACTGCGTAATTGCCTTGGATAGCGTTCAATGCGTCTGTGAAGCTGGCGAACTCTGGGCTGCTCAAGGTGAATGCATCGGGCTTGCCTTGCATTGCAATGCTGATGGCCGGAGCATCGGTCGTCGTGATTGCCGCCTGAATTGACGTGAGATTGGACGCAATGTTGGCCACCGTGTCCGCCACAACAATGGTTTGCACATGGTCAGAATCGGCCACAAGTGCGGGGACCTGGTCCGCTCGCGCGCTGGCAACCGACAGGGTGTAAGTGTCACCCAGCTTGTGCAGGGTGCTGGCATTGGCGGCGTACTGTTCGCCCGAAATTTGGAGAGGTGCTGAATCAGACTGCTCAATGGCCGACAACTTAGGGCCCACCGCTTGCAAGGCATCAAGGTTTGCAGCAATCGCAGCCCCGGTGTCTGACACCTGAAACGAACGCACTCGTAGGTCGGTAGCCATGCCCAGGGCCTTGGCAGCGCTAACGTTGCTGACGCTGACGCCATAACCGCCCTCGATTTTGGACAAAGTACCGATGTATTTCATCCAGTCGCTTGCTGCAAGTTGCAGCGCTTGCTCTGCGCTGGACTGCCCGGTCGTGTCCTGCACAATGCCGGTTACGCTTTTGCCCAAGCTGGTCAAGTCGCCCAAGTTGTCGACGATATTGGCGCCTGTATCGGTGACAGACACTGAAGTCACGTTGTAGGTGGACTTGTCCTCGAGCAGTTCTTTTGCCTTGTTCGCTGCCACTCCACGCAGATTGAAACTATGGCTTCCACGGATCATGCCCAGGGCACTGGTGTCATTGGCGAATTGGTCGGCTGTAATGCTCAGCGCAGCAACGGTACCGGTTTGTTTGATGCTGGCCACCAGCGCATTGGCACTTAGGTCATCGATATTTTGTGCAATCGCCGCGCTGGTGTCCCTGACCGCAATGGTATGAACATGGCTGTTTTTTTGAAGCACTTTTGCGTCCACGGCCATTGCATTCAAGATATTGAGTTGGTAGGTGTTGCCGCCATCACTGGGATCAACAATTTTGTCCAGGACCTGTCCGTTTCGAAAAAACTCGGCCGCGCCAACATTTAAATCGGCCGAATCTGTCACGGTCAAGGAAGCCAGTTGATCACCGAGTTTATTCAAGAAACTCATGTGTGCCGCGATGTTGCTTGCAGTATCCGAAATATCCAGAGATATTACTTTTTTATTCGATTTCAAGTTGGCAGCTGTCGTTGTGTCGACGTTAAATACAGCGAGCTGGTAGCCTTTGTAGAGCTTTCCAATCACGGCTTTGTCCACCCGCAACTGATGAGCTGATACTGAAAATATGTTGGTGTCATTACCCTGCAAGGACTTGACTTTGAGACCCATCGCCTGCAATTCATCGAGCTTATCGACTATTGACTGCGCGTCGTCCTTGATCGATACCGTATTGACCCGGTTGTCGTCCTTGGTGGTTAATGCGTTTTCTGCAGTCGCTTCGCTAACGCTCAGACCAAAAGTTCCGGTGAAATGCGTGAGCAGCGTATCTTTGGCATCGTTATATTGCGTAAAGCTGAGTTTGAGTGCTTTGGCGGGATCGGTGAGTCGTACCTTGCCGAGTTTCTCTAATCCGGTCGTAAGGTCGCCCCACTTGGAAACTATATTGACGGTGCTGTCCCGCACAGAAAACTGGCTTACCTGGGTATTGGCATTTACCGTGGCCACGTCTTTAGACAGCACATCAGAAACACTGAGACTGACCGGATTACTGTCCCCACCCAAATCCATCTGGGCAAACAAGGCCGCTCCTTGCACCAGTTGCGAAGACGTGAGGTGAATCAGGCCGGGCGCCGTGTCGGTCAAAGTTACGCTGCTGATGTTGTTCGTAATCTTCCTGAGCGTATCGAGGTATTTTTCGATATTTGCTGCTGAATCCTGAATCGCCAATTGGACGCGTGGGTTGATTTGCAACGCCGAGAGTGCCGATGCCACATCCACCGGCGAGCTGGTGGAGCTCTGCAGGTAGTAGTTGGCGGTCGCGCTGGCGCTGTGAACGTACATCATCAGGAACTAGATCGGGTGCAGCACCGAAATCTTGAGCGGCAAAAGCCGAAGGCACGCTTTTTGCTGCGATCCGTGCGACACCCACTTCACTGCCCCCATGCCCCCCAACATTCCCACCTACCCCGGCGGCGCGGCGCCCGCCGTCAATTGCTGGCAGTGCCGTCATTTCGCCACCAGCTGGGACCCGGCGCTGCCCTACTTATGCAAGCTGATGGGCTTTAAGTCCCGCATGCTGCCGTGCATGCAGGTGCAGCAGCTCGACGGCAGGCCTTGCCAGGGCTTTGAGCCCAAGGCCGCCAACACCGCCGCCAAAGTGTCGGGGAATCGTCAATAAGGCCTTGATTTCTGGTGGCACGGGTCTTGCAGAAGGGTGTTCATACCTGACACCACTTTGTCCAAAACCTGTATGTCCACACCTACTAACGCAATCCAAGCCCTCTGGCTGGACCCGTTTCGCCCCCTGTCGGTGGCGGACCGCGCCCGGTTGGCCGCTGCAGGCGTGGACGCGCAGCCGCTGACGACACTGGACGACTTGAAAACGGCTTTGAGTGCAGCATCGTCGCCTGCACCCATGGTAGTGCTCGGCCTGGGGACCGAAATTGCATTGTTTAACGAGGCCAGCGCACTGCTGCAAGGCGCCGGTCGCAAGCGGGCCCTGGTATGCCGCTTGGAGCGCCGTCAACTGGAACTGGCCGTACTGGCCCTGCACGGCGGCGCCTGCCACGTGCTGGCTGCTGACGACTTTTCTGGCGCAGCCTGGAGCCTGGCCCTGGAGCGCGTCCAACAAGGCAATGCCCCGAAAGCCGCGCCAGTGGCGACCGAGGGCAGCGCTGCCCTGCACATTTCCGACACCGCCGTACGCAGCGTGGTCTATGTGGACCCCATCAGCCGCAACCTGCTGGCGCTGGCCCAACGCGTGGCGCAAGCCCCCGTGGCCGTGCTGGTGGAAGGCCCCACGGGCTCAGGCAAAGAGGTGCTGGCCCGCGTGCTGCACGAGTCCTCTAACGCGGCCAACGGCCCCTTTATCGGCCTGAACTGCGCCGCGCTGCCCGAGCACATGATTGAAGACATGCTCTTCGGCCATGAAAAGGGCGCATTTACCGGCGCGGTCAAAGAACACCGTGGTTTGTTTGAACAAGCCCAAGGCGGCACGCTGTTTTTGGATGAAATCGGCGAGCTGCCTTTGACCTTGCAAGCCAAGTTGCTGCGCGTATTGCAAGAGCGCAGCCTGGTTCGTCTGGGCGGCGAACGCACTATCGCGCTGAATGTGCGCGTGGTGGCTGCCACCAACAAAAACCTGCGTGAGCAAATTGCGCTGCGCGCTTTCCGCGAAGATTTGTATTTCCGCCTGAGCACTTTCAAGCTGCGCGTGCCACCTCTGGCTGAACGCAGTGGTGACATCTTGCCCCTGGCGGCCCGTTTGCTGGCGCGCCATGTGCGCGGCAACCAAGCCTGGAGCGTGAGCGAAGAGGCCCAGCGCATGCTGCTCTCGCACCACTGGCCCGGCAATGTGCGCGAGCTGGAAAACATCATCCAACGCGCCATGGTCTTGTGCCCCGACAACCATATTGGGCTTGAGCATCTGATGTTCGACGACGCGCCGGCCCACTACGCCATGCCGCAGGCTGCGGCATGGACCGTGGAGGCGCCGCAGGCTGTGGCGCCCGGCCCTTTGCAGGCCACCGTGAAACACAGCGAGCACCACGCCATTCGCGCAGCGCTTGAAGCCTCGCGCAACCGCGAAGAAGCCGCACAAAAACTGGGTATCAGCCCGCGCACCCTGCGTTACAAGCTGGCCCGCCTGCGCGACGTAGCCCCCGGCTTCGCCGCCCTTTCCTAATTCCATTGCTGTCACCTAGACCAGGACCTGCGCCATGATCGAATCCGCCAACTCCGCCAGCAGCATTGCCTCCATGCTCAAGACGCTGCAAACCCACAGCAACCAGGCTGCGGGCCATGGCTTTGATCTGCCGGGCACTGCGCCGGCACCCAAGACAGATTTCTCAGACCTGATTCGCCAGGCCGTGAGCCAGACCAATGCGGCCCAGGTGGATTCGCAAAACACCGCCATGGCCTTTGAGCGGGGCGAAGGCGTGCCGCTGACCGACGTGGTGCTGAAGATGCAAAAAGCGTCCTTGTCCTTCGAAGCCACCCTGCAAGTGCGCAACAAAGTGCTCAAGGCCTACGAAGACATCATGAACATGCCCGTCTGACCCGACGTCCGCTGACCCCGAATACCTCTCCATCTCCGCGCTGAAAGACTCCCACTATGGCAACCGCAACCGCAACTGCTGGCACCTTTCTACCGGCCAACGCCGCTGATTCCGGAACCCTGCAAACCCGCTCCGGCGGCGACCGCCGCATGGCGCCCCGAGGCGGTGATGGCATCACAGAAACCGAGCCGCAATTTACCGGTCCCTTTGGCCCGATCAAGCAGGTACTCAGCCAACCGGCGATAAAAAAATCGCTGCCACTGATGGTGATTGCGCTTGCTCTGCTGGCCTTCGCGCTGGTTTACACCCTGATTCAGGCGCCCAGCTACCGCCCCATCATGACCGGCGTAACCGAAACCGACCAGCAAGGCGTCTACGAAGCACTCAAACAAGGCGAGTACAAACCGGTCATTGACTCCAGCAGCGGGCAGATTACGGTACCGGCGGCCCGTTATCACGAAGCGCGCATTTACCTGGCGTCCAAAGGGTTGCCCAAGACCGCAGCCACCGGACTGGACGCGCTCAAAGACCAGTCGGCCATGACCACCAGCCAGTTCATGGAGCAAGTGCGTTACAACTCTGCCATGGAGCAGGAACTGGCGCGCAGCATCCAGCAAATTGATTCCATCCAAATCGCGCGTGTGCACCTGGCCACCACCAAACCTTCGGTGTTTGTGCGTGACCGCACGCCGCCCAAGGCCTCTATCGTGGTGACACCCCAGGCGGGCCGCAGTGTGAGCCCTATGCAAGTGCAGGCGATTGTTCACCTGGTGGCTTCGAGCGTGCCCATGCTCACGCCCGAAAATGTGGCGGTGGTAGACAACTTCGGCAAGCTGATGACAGAGCCCGATACCGACCCGGCACTGGGCATGAACGCCGGTCAGACCAAACAGAAGCAAGCCCTCGAGGACTTGTACCGCCAACGTGTGATCCAAATCCTGGCACCCATTGTGGGTGATGCGAATGTGCGTTCGCAGGTCAACCTGAACCTGGACTTCAGCCAAACCGAGACAACGGTTGAAGACTTTGACACCGGTGGCAAGGGCCCCAAAACACGCTCGGAAGTCAAAAGCGAAGACCGCAACACCTCCAAAGAGGCGGCCGGCATTCCGGGCACCCTGTCGAACACGGCACCGGTCGCGCCATCGACGTCGCTCAACACGGCTTCCACCACGCCCGGCTCGGCCTCGGATGAGCGCAGCATTGTGGCCTCGCGCAGCACACGCAACTATGAAATGGACCGCCAGGTGCGCCACACCAAGAGTGCCACCGGTGGCGTACAGCGCCTGAGCGTGGCCGTCGTGATCAACGAGCGTCCCGCCATTGCACAACCCAAAAACGACAAGGGTGAAGACCAGCCGCCCAAGCCCAACCCCTATACCGAAGAAGAGTTGCAACGCATGCAGGAACTGGTGCGCGGCGTGGTAGGCTTTGACGAAGGCCGCAAAGACGTGGTGAGCGTGATTCAGGCCAAGTTTGAGCCCGAAGTCCCGGTGGACATGACCATCCCCTGGCACAAGGACGAATCTGTCATGACCAACATCAAAACCGTCTTTTTGGGCCTGATGTTTGTGGCATTCCTGATGGTCGTGGTGCGCCCTGTGGTGATGCACATGATGAACCGCGACAAGGAAGCGGCACAAGCTGCCGCCGAAAGTATCCAAATAGCGCAAGAAGAGGCTCTGGCCCTGGAAATGGCCGCTACCGCCGTCGCCAGCGCCGAGGCAGCGGGCGCGGAGCCCTCGGCTTCCGACAGCTTGGAAGAAATGAAAGCCAAGATGAAGGCCAACAAGTCCTCCATTTCTGCCGAAATGCTGGACACAGCCAACACCTACGACGACAAGGTTGCGCTGATCCGCATGATCGTGTCGGACGACTCGGCCCGGGTGGCCAGCGTGTTGAAGAACATGATCAAACCGGGCTGATCGGCCTGATTCGCAACGAGTACCCCCATGGCAGACAACGACCCCAAACCCAACCCCGCCGCCGGTTATTCCGACAACTTGCGCCGGGAAATGGATTCCCTGACCGGCACGCAGCGCGCCGCAGTGCTCATGCTGCTGCTGGGCGAAGAGCAGGCGGCCAACATCATCCGATTCCTCAACCCCAAAGAAGTACAGGGCCTGGGCGTCGCCATGGTGCA
>CAIWRE010000135.1 GCA_903914985.1 uncultured beta proteobacterium
ATTCACGGCACCCTCAAAACCACGCTCTTTACCTTGTCTCGCATGATCACCAAACAAACCAACCCGACGGTCAAGCTGCATTGAGCTCAGAATGCCGCATGGCTCGTCAGCCTTCAACGCCCCACCTTTTCTGCCACCGCCACTGGTTGGAGCTCAGTCTTACCCGGCTGCGCTCAGAAAACGCTCAATGACCGTCACCAGGTGGGCCGGCGTCTCCACCATGGGGTAGTGGCCGGCGTTGGGCAGAATCTCCAGCACGGCATGCGGATACAGGCCCGGAAAGGTGCCTCGCACAAAGGCTTCGCTGACCCCGCCGTCGTGCTCGCCGATCAGCACCTTCAAAGGGCAGCGCAGGCGCTCGCTCTGCGTAGAAAAATCTGTTCGGGTGAAGGCCAGGAGGTACTCCGAAAAAACCGCTGCATCCACCGTCTGGCGCTTGAGGTCCAGAATCAGTCGGGTGAGCGCTGGTGTCAAACGCTGGCCCAGCGAGCCCTCCACCACCATGGCCGCGCCTGCATCGTCGGTGGCCGCCGACTCGAACAAGGCCATGGCCTCTGGCGGCAGTGGCACGCCGCTGGCGGGAACGGGGGTCACGCCCACCACGGCCCTCACCGCGCCGGGTGCGTCAATGGCCACCCGTTGCGCGGCCATGCCACCCATGGAGTGCCCCACCAGTGAGTAGCGCGACCAGCCCAGGGCGGCGACGAGTTCGCGCACATCAGCCGATATCTGGGCCATGGTGTGGGGGCCCGGCAGGCCGCGCGAGGCGCCATAGCCGCGGTAGTCCACAAAGCCGTAGCTGAAGGCGGCGGTGTCCAGCAGCTCGTAGGTGGGCTTCCAGATGCCGTGGTCGCCAAACCAGCCGTGCAGCACCAGGACCTTGTGGGGGCCGTCCCCGATTTGTTGGCAAGCAATCATGTCTGTCTTCCTCCGTGTTCATTCGCCCTGAATGTTCGCCGCCTTGACCAGCCGAGCCCATTGCGCGTTTTCGCGGGCCACCTGTTCGCCGAATTTCTGCGGCCCATCGGCAATCACCTGGATGCCCTGGGCCATGAACTGGCTTTTGACGTCGGGCGCGTCGAGGGCGCTGCGCAGTTGCATGCCCAGCATCTCCACCACGTTCGCCGGCGTTCCGCTGGGCACGTTCAGGCCAAACCACAGGGCTGAATCGAAGCCGGGGATTTTCCCTTCCTCGAAGGTGGGCACCTCGGGCAAGGCCGGCATGCGACCTCGGCCAATCACGGCCAGGGCCTTGAGCTTGCCGGCTTTGACGTTGGAGAGCACCGGTGTGGAGGGCGCAAACGAGGCATCCACCACGCCCGAGAGCACGTCGGTGATGGCCTGCGAGCTGCCGCGATACGGCACATGGGTGAGTTTGACGCCGGCCACCTGATTGAAGAGCTCGCCGTAGAGGTGGGTGAAGGTGCCGTTACCCGAGGAGGCAAAACTCAGCTTGCCCGGCGCGGCCTTGGCCGCGGCAATCAGGCCCTGCAGGGTGTTGGCGGGCGAGTTGGCCGGCACCACCAGCAGCACCGGGTTTTCAGCCAGCAGCATCACGGGGGCCAGGTCCTTGGTGAAGTCGAACTTCAGGTTGGGCGAGACGCTCTGGTTGATGACGTTGGCCGTGGTGCTCAGTAGCAAGGTGTAGCCGTCCGGCACAGACCGGGCCACTGCCTCGGCCGCCACGCTGCTGCCGGCGCCGGTGCGGTTTTCCACCACAACCGCCTGCCCCAGGCTTTGCGACAGCTTGGGGGCGAGCGAGCGGGCGATCAGGTCGCCTGTGGTGCCGGGCGGAAAGCCGACGATGATTTTGATGGGCTTGTCCGGCCATGCCGCGCTGGCCGCAGCGCTGCACAGAGTCAGGGCGAGGGCGAGGGCCCACCGCGGCATAGAGTTTTTCATGGGGTTTCCTGGTGTGGAGGGTCGTCAGCGCGAGCCGAGCACGTTGGCCAGCAGGCTCGCGCCATACAGGACCGCCGCTGTGTCCTGGCCCCGGGGGGCCGAGCCGAGGTACTGCTTGACCGCTTCTAGAGCGGGCTGTGGAAAGCCCAGCAGGCGCTGTGTCAAAGCTTGCAGGTGGACATCGAGTTCGTGGGGCGGGACCACCTTGCTGAGCAGGCCCGTGGCCAGTGCCCAGGCTGCGTTTTCCTCCTCGGCGCTGTAGACCAAGGCGCCTATGGCCTTGGTGGGCATGAGCTCGAGCAGGGGCGCCATGGCGATGACGGGTGGAATGCCGCGCTCGAGTTCGCGCAGGCGAAAGCCGGCGTCGCTGGCGGCCAGGGTGTAGTCGCACACGCCGGCGAGCACCAGGCCGATGCCCCAGGCGCGGCCCTGCACGCAGCCAATCAGGGGTTGGCGCAGGCGCCGCAGGGACTCGTACAACTGAACAATGGGCGCGGCATCGTCGCGCAGCACGCCCATGGCATTGACCTGGGCGCCTGGGGCGGGGGGCTCCATGTCGCGGCCCAGGCAAAAGTCATCGCCTTGGGCGCGCAGCACCACCAGCCTAGCAGGGCCTGCCGCGTCGAGCGCGTCGGCCATGCGGGCGGCCATCTCATTGCTCAGGCGATTGCCGGCCTCCGGACGTGC
>CAIWRE010000136.1 GCA_903914985.1 uncultured beta proteobacterium
CCAGTTTTACGTCGCCCCGGCTGCACAGCCCGGTGGCCGGGGCAAACTGAGTTGCCAGCTGTACCAGCGCAGTGCCGATATTTTCCTGGGCGTGCCCTTCAACATCGCCAGCTACGCCTTGCTCACCCACATGGTGGCGCAACAGTGCGACCTGGACGTGGGTGACTTCATCTGGACCGGGGGCGACTGCCATATCTACAGCAATCACCACGACCAAGTGGAGCTGCAACTGTCCCGTGCGCCCCTGCCCTACCCCACGCTCCACATCGTGCGCCGTCCAGACTCGATTTTTGACTACCAGTTCGAAGACTTCGAGGTGCGGGGCTACGAACATCACCCCGCGATCAAAGCACCGGTGGCCGTGTAGGTCTTGGCTATGCGCCTGCACCTGATTTACGCCCGTGCGGCCAATGGCGTCATCGGCAAGCAAGGCCGCCTGCCCTGGCATCTACCCGAGGACCTGGCGCATTTCAAGCGCAGCACCCTGGGTTGCCCCGTGATCATGGGGCGCAAGACCTGGGACTCGCTGCCACCCAAGTTTCGTCCTCTGCCTGGGCGCACCAATGTGGTGATCACCCGCCAGAACGACTGGCTGGCAGAGGGTGCCACCACAGCCGATTCATTACAGACCGCCATGAAACTGTGCGCTGCCCAGCCCGATGTTTGGGTCATTGGTGGCGCGCAGATCTATGCGCAGGCACTGCCCTTGGCCAGCACTGTGGAAGTCACTGAAATTGAGCTTGAGGTGGAAGGTGATGCCTTTGCCCCTCCACTTGGCAGCGAATGGAGATCCACCCGGCGCGAGAGCCATGTTTCCACGACCGGTGTCGCCTTTCACTTTGTCACTTACACCCGCACCGATGGGCCTGCGCCATGAAATTTGCTACCTGGAACGTCAATTCGCTCACCGTGCGCCTGCCGCAGGTTCTTGACTGGTTGCAGGCCAATCCGGTCGAAGTGCTGGTGTTGCAAGAAACCAAAATGACGGACGACAAGTTTCCGGCGCAGGCATTTCAAGCGGCGGGATACCACGCGCATTGGTTTGGCCAAAAAACCTACAACGGTGTGGCGCTTCTGAGCCGCACTCCAGCCGCCAATGTGGTGAAAAATATCCCCGGCTTTGCGGACGACATGGCCCGCGTCATTTGCGGGACTGTTGCAGGCACACGCGTCATTGGTGCGTATTTCCCCAATGGCCAGGCACCGGGCACGGACAAATTCGAGTACAAAATGGAATGGCTCAAAGGGCTGCGCGCCTGGGTCAAGCAGGAGCTGGCGCAGCACCCACAGCTGGTGCTGATGGGCGACTACAACATCACCTTCGACGACGACGACGTGTGGGATCCGCAAGGCATGCGGGACCAGATTCACTGTACCGAGGAAGAACGTTACCACTTGCGCGCGCTCATCGCGCTGGGTCTGCATGACAGCTACCGGATGTTTGCGCAAGAACCCAAAAGCTACAGCTGGTGGGACTACCGTGACTTTGCGTTTCGCCGTAACCGCGGGCTGCGCATCGACCATGTGCTGATCAGCAACGCCCTCCAACCCTTGGCGCGCAACTGCGTGATCGACAAGGCCCCGCGAAAAAATGAGCGTCCCAGCGACCATGCACCGGTGGTGGTTGACCTGGAGCTGACCGCTGCAGCTTAGTCTTGCGCGGACGGGTGCTCTTTCTCCAGCCCCAGTTCCTGGATCTTGCGGGTGATGGTGTTGCG
>CAIWRE010000137.1 GCA_903914985.1 uncultured beta proteobacterium
AGGCATCACCGCCAATTTGCGCGCGCAGCTCGGCCCGGCGTACGCCGCTGCGCAGGTCGGCATTAGCGAAGTGCACCACCTGATCGAGCAGACCGGGCTCCAAATCGAACACCCCGTTGTACTGCGGGCGGTCGCGCCAGGCCGCAGCGAAGGAGGATGCGGTGAGCAACACGATGCGCGCCCTTGGAAATGCGCTGCGCAGGGCGCGAAGGGCGGGGATAACGACCACATAGTCGCCGAAGAAGCAGTTACGCAGGACGACGATGGTGTGAGGCGTTTCCTTCGGACTCGCCAACGAAATCCGCTTTAGTGCAACAAGAGTCCCTTGCAAAAACCGCCAGTGGCATTGATCAAGCCATTGAACCGCTTTGGCATAACCCAATTGGCTGGACATTGTGGGTTTCATCGACCTGGATTCAATTGCGCCGTTGAACGCGTACTCGTACGCGAACCGAAGGGAATCAGACCGGCGGCAATGCAATAGAGACCGAGCGCTGGAGCAAAGAAGAGGTAGATGTCCTTGAGAAAGTACATCGATTGGGAGCGCGGCACGGTCGCGGCCAGTGCAATCGTGAGGGCAAATGCGATCGCATTGAAATTTTGATCATTGCTACGCGACAACCGGCGCCAAAGTGCGATGCCAGCGGACCACACCACGCCGTTATAGATAAATCCGGCCCAACCCAGCGCAACATAACCTTCCGTGAATGCGAACATGGCGGGGCTTGCCGTGCGCGTCACCACGCCCGGTTCCCATTGATGAACCACATAGGCTTGCAGGTAATCGACGCCCAAAAACATCAGGGAATTCGCTGCGTTAGAAGCAAGCACAGCCAGAGGATCGACATAATCATTGGCCATCGCACCAATCAACACATGGAACGGGGTGAAATAATCCTTAAGCACAACCATTTGTACAAATCCTGAAATCTCTACGGGACCGTTCTCGCGAGGGCTCCCATTTCGACTGGATTCGAGTATGTATAAAAAGGCCAGAGTGCATAGAATTAGAGAAAAAAGTAAAAATATCAATGTTATTTTCGATCGAATATATCCTTGACTTATTTGTTTGTTAAGTTGTTTAATATCTGGCTGATACTTAAATTTAAAATATTCAAATCCAATTATTCCGAGCATGAGGGCCAATGGATCTGTTCGACTGCCTAAACCGATTGTGATAGCTAGGAAAATGACAAAAATAAGGGTAATGTTAAAAATATGCAGAACACGCGAGGTGTAGGCTCTTAGAAGTTTGTTTCGCAATGCGGCATACATCACAATAATAATAAATACCGAAAATTTGTATGCCTGGATAAACATCGTATAGGAGCTTCCAGCATCGATTAGAAAATATTCATTGCTTGCGTTGCTGTAACTTAATGAGTCTCGAAAATGGATATACCCCACCAACAAGCATAAAATATATATTGAATTTATTAATATAAATAAACTAGGAACAGGTTTGACAGTGCGCATAGCAATTGCCACTGACTTGGTTAGCGGTTTATATATTACCCAATAACCGAAAAATAGCGATGTCAGCGATAAGGTGGTAAATATCGATGCATCAATTAATGCCTCTTGACCAAAATACATTCGTATGATGAACTCAGAAAGTTCAGGCGCAAGGTAATAGCTCCATTGGCTTATTAACGAATACAGAACCATTAAGGAGAGAAATGTTGCAAAATAGACGTCTGTGCGCCACATTTTTGCCATCAGCATAAAACTGACGACGGAGTACACAGCAACACTGCTAAATGCTGCTGATTCCATGCTTAAGTTTCAAAAAGAAATTCGTGGTCCGGAAACACTCGTCAATTTCGCGGTACCTGTCAATCAACTCGGGTCCGAAGGGTGTCAACCGGTAAATCTCATATTGCTTGCTGAGCAGTTGGAAAAAATCTCTGAAGTAAGTGCGCGTGTCAATATTGCAGCCGCCGAACTCAAATTGAATGACTTTGGGTGGAGTGGCGCTTGCAAGCACCTCCTTCATGCCCTTGAATACGGCCATTTCATGGCCTTCCACGTCGATCTTGATAATGTCAATTTGGCCCATGCCGCTCGTGGCCAAATAATCATCCAGCGCAACAGCCTTCACTTCTATTGACTGAGTGAAGTCGATGCCAAAGTGGTCGAGTTCCCGTTTGGACAGTGATGCCAGTCCGGAGCCTGCAAAGTCAAAATACAAGGAGAGGGTGGCCGCGGCATCGGACACGGCGAGTTGGTGGACGCTCACGTTGGGGCAGGGTCCGAATCGTCCGCGCAGTGTTTGGGCGCAGACGGGTTGGGGCTCAAATGCATGGACCTCTGTGTTGGGGTGTCGTTTCAAGAGAAAGTGGGTCCAATGTCCCTTGTTGGCACCCACGTCCAGCACCAGTCGAGGCGCGGTGCCCAGGAGATTCAGGACCAAAGCGACTTCCCGTTCCACCGTATCGGCGCCGAAGCCTTTTCCTTGCAGATAGGCAAATATTTTCTCTAGACGTAAAAAAATGCTATTCATAATCGTTGCCATTATAGGCATTAATAGGGCGCTCGCGACCTGTTGAGGTTCGAGGTCTGCGTCGGGGCGCCGGGGAGGTGCGTTATCCGGCCAGCGCGATAACGACGGCCGAAGGATCCACCCAGGCCACCGCTTGATCGCCGGCTCGAGGTGCTGCGTCCCGGCTTGAAAAGCCTACCAACTGCAGCCCGGGGTGGAGTTGAATCGACACCTCACTGCCGGGCGCAGCTTCAATAGAACCGAATAAATAGCCCCAAAGCTGGTTGTAGTCCGGGAGCCCCGAGGCCTCGGAATGGACCGTCACCGCAGATGCTTTGCACAGAGCCAGAGCTTGCATGCCTGCCTGCAGTCCGAGGAGCTCGGCGCTTTCCTGGGTGATCTTGGACAGGAGCTGGGCGCCATGCGGCAGCTCCAGTTGTACCCACGCGGCGTTGGACCGGTACTCGACGGACAGAATGCGGCAGGGCAATTGGTTGCGCATGCTGGTGCGCAGGCCCAGCCCGCCCAGTGTGGACAAGTTGAGTGTGTTGCCCTGACGTTTCTCCAGCACCGACAGGACGCTGTTGCGGGCCTGCGCCAGCAATTGCGCCGCTTCGAGCAATTGTTCTCCGGCCGGGGTCAGTCGCGCGCCGCCACCGCCGCTGCCGCCCACGGCTTTTTCCACCAATGCGGTGCCGGCCAGGTTGCTCAGCACCTCGATGGCTTGCCAGGCCGCCTTGTAGCTGACCCCTGCGCCCCGTGCGGCCTCGGAAATGGAGCTTGCATCGCGCAGGCGACGCAAAATGTCCAGCCGTTTGTCGGCGACTTCGTTTCCGAAGGCCTCGGCAAATTGAAGGGGGGCTGGGTTCATGGCGGTGTGCGAGGTTTCGCTATTCTTGAATGGTATAGCGGTGCTACACTTGTTATTCTAATTTCGAATAGCGGGGTAGGGGTGTTGAAAATCATTCTTTGGATGGCCGCATGGCTCGTGCTGAATGCGCAGGCGGGTGAGGTGGGTGTGGCTGTCGCAGCCAATTTCACTGCTCCCATGCAAAAAGTTGCCCAAGCCTTTGAGCAAGAGTCCGGGCACAAGCCCGTCCTATCCTTTGGATCGACTGGCAATTTGTACGCACAAATCAAAAACGGTGCGCCATTTCAAGTATTTTTGGCGGCCGACGAGGAAACCCCGCTGCGGCTCGAGAGAGAGGGGCTCACACAGGCGGGCAGCCGATTCACGTATGCCACCGGCAAATTGGTTTTGTGGAGCAGGCAGCAAGGGCTGGTGGATGACAAGGGCGACGTTCTGCGCAGCGGCAAATTCCAACGCATCGCACTGGCCAACCCAAAGCTCGCGCCCTATGGCGCTGCCGCTGTTGAGACGCTGACCCGGCTGGGTCTGTGGCAGGCGCTACAGCCCAAAATTGTGCAGGGTGACAACATTGCCCAAACCTACCAATTTATTGCTTCTGAAAACGCGCAGCTTGGCTTTGTGGCGCTGTCGCAAGTGATGGTGGACGGCAGGCTGAGCCAGGGCTCGGCCTGGGTGGTGCCAGCTACCTTGCACGCCCCCCTTGCGCAAGCGGCAGTACTGCTGGGCAAAGGCAGTGACAACCCTGCCGCCGTGGCGCTGTTGCGCTTTCTGCGCGGCGACCGGGCCCAATCAATCATCCGCGCTTTTGGGTACGAAGTCTAATGAACGAAGCCCTGGATGCCATCCGCCTGACCGTGGTGCTGGCTACGGCAACCACCGTTGTCTTGCTGCTGCTGGCCACCCCTTTGGCCTGGTGGCTGTCGCAAACGGCGTCACGCTGGCGCGCGCCCATCAGTGCCTTGGTGACATTGCCGTTGGTGCTGCCGCCCTCGGTGTTGGGCTTTTACCTTTTGGTTGCCATGGGGCCGCAGGGGCCGCTGGGGCAACTGACACAGGCCCTGGGCTGGGGCGTGTTGTCGTTTACTTTTACCGGCTTGCTGATCGGCTCCGTCATTTTTTCGCTGCCCTTTGCGGTGCAGCCCCTTCAGCATGCTTTTGAGTCCATGGGCACACGGCCTATGGAGGCGGCTTACACCTTGCGCGCCAGCCCCTTGGATGCCTTCTTTTCCGTGGCTTTGCCCTTGGCCCGACCGGGGTTGATTACGGCGGCGATTTTGAGCTTCTCGCACACCGTGGGCGAATTTGGCGTGGTGCTGATGATTGGCGGCAACATTCCCGGCAAAACGCGGGTGGTGTCCACCCAAATTTACGGCCATGTGGAAGCCATGGAATACGCTCAGGCCCACTGGCTGGCTGGCGGCATGCTGGCGTTTTCTTTTGCGGTGCTGCTGGCTTTGTCGCTGATGCGCAAGCGCAGCGTCCGGGTGATGCCATGATCGGGGGCAATGCATTGCAGCTGCGGCTGCAGTTGGCGCGCGGCGACTTTGCGCTGGACGTGGACCTAGGACTGCCGGGCAGCGGCATCAGCGTCCTGTTTGGCCCCTCCGGGTCGGGCAAGACCAGTGTCCTGCGCTGTGTGGCGGGCCTGGAACGCGCGGCCAGTGGGCGGGTTCAAGTCGGACAGGCGGTGTGGCAGGACGCGGGTAAAGGCATTTTTCTACCCCCGTGGCAGCGCGATCTCGGCTATGTGTTTCAAGAAGCCAGCTTGTTTGCGCATTTGGACGTCGAACAAAACCTGGCTTTCGGACTGAAGCGTTCGGTCACACCGGGCGGGGCGCAGGCCCTGCAGCATGCGATTAAATTGCTGGGCATCGGGCATTTGCTGCGGCGTGAGACCGGGCAGTTGTCCGGTGGCGAGCGCCAGCGCGTGGCCATTGCGCGGGCCTTGGCCACCCGGCCCCGCTTGCTGCTGCTGGACGAGCCGTTGGCGGCGCTGGACCTGGCGCGGCGCCAGGAAATACTGCCCTGGCTGGAAAAAATGCGCGACGAGCTGCGCCTGCCCATGCTCTACGTGACGCACTCGGCCGACGAACTGGTGCGTCTGGCCGACCACCTGGTCGTGCTGGACCACGGCCGGGTCAAAGCAGCCGGACCCGCTACACGGGTGCTTTCCAGTATCGAAAACCCCGCCATCGTGGGCGACGAGGCGGGTGTGGTGCTGCGCGGCACGGTGGCCCGACGCGATGCGCCGTGGCACTTGGCGCAGGTGGTGTTTGACGGCGGTGCGCTGTGGGTGCGCGACACGGGCCTGGACTTGGGGCGTGCCGTGAGGCTGAGGGTCTTGGCCCGGGATGTGAGCCTGACGACGCAGGTGCCCCAGGGCACCAGCATCCAAAACCACATCCACGGTCATATCGAAGCCGTGGTGGATGATGTGCATCCTTCCCAAGCCCTGGTGCGCGTGCGCTGTGGCGCTGATGTGATTGTGGCGCGGGTCACCCGGCGCGCCTTAGATGCGTTGGAACTGTCGGTGGGCGCGCCAGTGTGGGCACAGGTCAAGTCGGTGGCGGTGATTGAATAGTGGCGTAGCGCCGCCATGCCGCCTCTGCGCAATTGGTGGGCGCAGGCGGAACGGCTGGCGCGCCGGGCCGTGGTCTAGACTGGTGCCGTTTGACACCTCGTGCCGCAATGGCAGCGGGGTTTTTGAGATGCGACGCACCGGAGCTCCGCCATGAACGACGAAGAAAAATACATTGCCCGCACCGAGCGCATGATCACCCGCTGGTCGGGCCAGCGCATGCCGGTCACGCGCAAGCACACGGTTGAGGGCGACGTGCTGCGCCAAAGCCCCGCTGCGACCGGTGAGCTGGATGCCGAAAACAACTTTTATGTCGAGCCCGCCCGGGCGCTACCGGTGCTGGCGACCTGCGACGTGCTGGTGGTGGGCGCTGGACCTGCGGGCCTGTCGGCCGCCTTGGCAGCCAAACGTGCGGGCGCCGACACCATCATCCTGGAGCGCTTTGGCTGCTTTGGCGGCGTCATCACCACCGTGGGCATGGAGACCTTGGCCTGGTACCGCTACGAAGGCACGGTGGAAGGTGAGGGCATTGGCGTTGAGATGGAGCGCCTGGCCGCGCAAATGGGCGGCGCGATCAAGTGGCCGTACAACGACAGCGAATGTTTGGACGCAGACTTTTTCAAGGTCGTGGCCGACCGTTTGATCACCGAGGCCGGTGTGCGGCCGATATTGCATTGCATGGCCGTGGATGTGATATTCGAGCCGGGCAGTAACCGCCTCAAAGGCATCGTCACCGAGAGCAAGTCGGGCCGCCAGGTGGTGCTGGCCAAGCGCGTGATCGATTGCACCGGCGACGCCGACATCGCCCACCTGGCGGGCGCGAGCTACCGCAAAACACCCAAAGACAAGATGCTGGGCATGACCACGGTGTTCAATGCCTCCGGCGTGGATAAGCAAAAGTTTTTGGAATACACCGAAGCAAGACCGGCCACCTACGCCGACTGGAGTCGCACCTGGGCGCAAGAGACCAGCGGCAAAGAAAACGAGCTGCGCAGCCCCTACCTGGACCAGGAATTTGACACGGCCCGTGAACTCGGCGTGATTCCCGCCAACAGCACCAACCTGGGCGGATCGTGGTCGGCGCTGTCCGAGGCGGGCGAGGCGACGAATTTGAATCTGGCCCACATGTATGGCTACGACGCCACCGACGTGATGGACTTGACGGCGGCCGAGATGCAGGGCCGCCAGGAAGCCTTGCACGCGCTGATGGCACTCAAAAAGGTGGTGCCCGGTTTCGAGAACGCCAAGCTGCGCAACTTTGGCATGACGCTGGGCGTGCGCGATTCGCGCAAGATCATTGGACGCTACAACCTGA
>CAIWRE010000138.1 GCA_903914985.1 uncultured beta proteobacterium
GAAAAACGTGAAAACTGGGTGCGCTATGCAGGTGGGCCGGTGAAAGCCGCGCTGAATTTCGATGGCGGCGCCGATGAACGAAAAAACTGGGTGCATTACCTGGGCGCCGCGGTCCAACGGGTGGTGAACAGCGCGACCTTGGCGGAAACTCTGCAGTGGGTGCAATATCCCCGTGTGGCGGCAGCCCCGAATCCTGCTGCAACCCCGCCTTCTGCAGACAACCGCAATTGGGTGCACTACACCGCAGGTCGCACCTATCCTGCACAGCAGTTCGCGCAGTTGTTTGACTGACGGTTACCAGCAGTTCGCCGCGGGCGCGCGAGTCCCCGTTTGATCCACGGTCATCACGTTGCAAGCCGCATCCGTGGTGGCTTGGGTGCCAATCGCCGACGCCCGAACGCTGAACGCACTGGCGGTGGGGGACGGGATGCTGAAGGTGTACTGGGCTGCCAGGGCCGACTGGCATTGCTGCGACGCGGCAGGCAGTGCTCCGCTTGCATAGCTCAGGTTGGTGGTAAACACACGCTCCATGTACTGGGCCTGCTCCATAAGGCAACCCTGTGCCGCATTGCGCCGGCCCTTGGCCACACTGGTGCTGTAGCTGCCGTAGGCAATGCGCGCCAGCACGCCTGCGATCACGATCACGACCAGCAACTCGATCAAGGTAAAGCCGCGCTGGCGGTTAAAGTGCAGTGGGGATTGCATGGTGTTTAGTTCATATTTTCAGGACTGCCGAAGAAAGAGTGCGCCCACGCGCCGGGTGACGCTACAAGGATATCGCTTGATTGCCTCAGAATTTGCTTGCTAATTTTTTTATTATTGCAAAGAATCCGCGCCACTGGCCATTGAATTCACTACCATCGCTCTCATGGAAAAACGCCGCCTTTGCTGCCGAGCCGACCAGGGAGTTACCTTGGTGGAGACCTTGGTCGCGGTGACCATCTTGGTGGTTTTGCTGATGGTGGCAGTACCCGCCTACAAATCAATCATCGAAGGCAATCGCCGGGCTACGTACGCCAACCAGGTGCTCGAAGATTTGACGCTGGCGCGCAGCGAGGCGATCAAACGAAACAGGCAGGTGGTGGTGTGTGCTTCGACCAGCGGCACGGCTTGTTCGGGCACTGCAAGCGACTGGACCGGTGGCTGGATAATGTACGTCGACGCGAATGGCAATGGCTCGCTCGATGCTGGCGAGACGGTTTTGCGGGCACATGGCGCATTGAAACTGCCTTCAGGGTGGAGCGCAACACACAATGTCAGTCCTTACACCGTCCCATTTCGACCCACAGGAGACATTACTGGGATTGGCAGCACCGGCTTCAGAATTTGCATCATGGACAGCACCAACCCCTGCGGCAGTGGCATTGGAAGCTACTCCAACGTTGTTGCGACCGCTGCCGGTCGCCTACGCATTGAATCCCAATAAGCGTTAGAGGCGCCCCGCTCGCCCCAGCGCCTTGGTGATAATGCGCGTCAATTCAAACGATGCCCCCCCAATTACCAAGGATATGACGATGACCACTCCCGAGCACCCCACCCACCCGGCACCCACCGACTGGAAACACGATGGTGTGCGCGTGGTGCCGGGTGATCAGCTCGACGGCAACGTGCCGTCCACACCGGGCATGGACCGCAAGGCGGCTATCAACTTTGCCCGCGTCGGTGCCCAAAAGCTCTGGGCGGGTACCGTGCACATTCACCCCAATGCCAAGACCGGCGCCCACCACCACGGGCCGCTGGAAAGCGTGATTTATGTCGTTAAAGGCCGCGCGCGCATGCGCTGGGGCAATTCCCTGGAGTTCACGGCGGAAGCCGGGCCGGGCGACTTTATTTATGTGCCGCCCTTTGTGCCGCACCAGGAAATCAACGCCAGCGCCGACGAGGCGCTGGAATGCGTGCTGTGCCGCAGCGATGGCCAGGCCATTGCGGTGAACATGGACATCGAGCCTGCCGAAAAGCCAGAAACGGTGCTGTGGATTGACCCGACCCATCCTCACGGTGGCGTCTGACCTGCAGCCAGGCCACGGTCTGGCGCGGGCTCATGTGCTGTGCATGTTGTCGATGTTGGTCTGGGCGGTGGGCCTGCCTGCCGCCGATCTCCTGATCGGGCCGGTGCCTGCACTGCCGCTGACTGCGGCACGCATTGCCATCGCTGCGATATTTCTTCTTCCACTCTGGTGGATTTCTGAAGGGAGCCAGGCCTTGCGCGCCGCGCACTGGGGCAAAGGGTTCCTCGTGGGGGGTGGGGGCCTGGGGCTGGGTGCTTTCATGCTGCTCTTGGGGCAGGCCAAAACCAATATGGTGACCGTTGCCGTGATCTCTGCAGCCATGCCGGTGGTGGGCATCGCTATTGAGGTGGTGCTCGATGGTCGCAAGATGAGTCTGGCTTTGGTGTTGGGAGTCCTGCTCAGCCTGGCCGGTGGCGTGATGGTGCTTCGTGGCGATGGGGACGGCCTGGGCTGGGGCCTGGGGGCCCTGTGGTGTTTTGGATCCATCGTGCTTTACACACTCGGTTCGCGTATGTCGGTCAGTGCCTTTCCCGACCTGACTCCCTTGGGGCGTACAACCGTCACACTGACCGGTGCAGCACTCGCAACCAGTCTGGCCGCAGGGGTGAACGCACTGCTGGGCGGGGCGGGGCCGCAGTGGGAGGTGCTGGGTCTCCAGGAGCTGGGTGCACTGGCAGTATTTGCCATCGGCGGTCTGGCCATTAGCCAGGTGCTATGGATCATGGCGATTGGCAGCCTGGGCATTGCGATGTCCTCCTTGCACATCAATGCAACACCTTTCTACGTGATGCTGATCCTGTTTGCGATGGGCGGTGCGTGGCAATGGACGCAAGCATTCGCCGCGGCCGTGGTGGGCCTGGGGGTGCTCATTGCGCAAGGAATCTTGCCGATCGGATGGCGGCGCGCACCTGAAGTCTAGGCTCCGGTCGCAGGGGTGTCGCGCGGGTAACCTGCGGCGCTACGCGATGGCATTAAGGTGTTGTGGTGCCAGGGTCAAAAGCGCGCCGCGCTGCCCGGGCTCTGACACGGGGAGGTGATTCACGATGCTGCGCGCTTTAATGGTATTCGCACTCATTGGCGGGCTTTGCGCCCTGCCGCAAACATCCATGGCACAGGCCAACCGCATTGACACCATCCGTTCCGACGCACCGCAACTGGCAGCTTATGGCAGCCATGCGGTTGGCGTGACCACGCGCGCCGTCGTCAATCCCGGACAGAGGGACATCGCCAATTTCAAGGCGGGCGTCGCCATGCCGACCTACGACCGCCCGCTGACGTTGGAGGTTTGGTACCCGGCCAAGTTGGCGTCCGGTCAAGCGCCGGCTGGAACCTACCGCGCTTTGACCCGTGACGGGAAAACCGAAGTGAGCCTGCACGGCCGCGCAGTGCGCAACGCCGCGCCCTTGAACGATGCCGGTACATTTCCACTGCTCATCGTCTCGCATGGCTACCCCGGCAACCGTTTCTTGCTTACCCATCTCGCTGAAAACCTGGCGAGCAAGGGCTATGTGGTGGCCTCGATTGACCATACCGACAGCACCTACGACAAGCAGGGGCCCTTTGGCAGCACGCTGCTCAACCGCTCGTTGGACCAGCTTTTCGTGCTCAATGCCATGGCGCAGATGGGTCGGTCCGATCCGGTCTTTAAGGGCCTGGTGGACGCCGATCACACCGGCTTGATTGGTTACTCGATGGGTGGCTTTGGCGCGCTCAACACCGTGGGCGCGGGCTTTACCGCGGCCAGCGTGGGCTATGCCTGGGGTACCCCCGACGGTGCCTTGGCTGTGCGCCAGGCGGGAAATGCGGCCTATCTGGCCAGCATGGATGCACGCATCAAAGCCGTCGTCGCCTTCGCCCCGTGGGGCTGGAATGCCGGGTTTTGGGATGCAGCGGGCCTGGCCGGCATCAAAACCCCGGTGTTTTTTGTGGCGGGCAGCGCCGACGATGTGTCGGGCTATGCGCCAGGCGTGCGCAATTTGTTTGAAGGTGCAGTGAATGCGCCTCGCTACCTGCTCACCTATGAAAACGCCAACCACAACGCGGGCGCACCCATTCCGCCACCTCAGGAGACCTGGCAACGCGTGGCAAGTCTCGACTTTGTGCCCGCCGAGCATTACAGCGACGCGGTGTGGGACAACGTGCGCATGAACAATATTGCCCAGCATTTTGCGACTGCATTTTTAGGCAAATACGTCAAACGGGATAGCGCCATGGACGGCTACCTGAAGCTGGTGGAGTTTGCTAAGGACGGCAAGTTGTCGCTGGAAAAAGACGGCAACCCCAAGTCCGACCACAGCTATTGGAAAGGCTTTCCAGCCCGCAGTGCGGTCGGTCTGCGCTTGGAGCACCGCGCCCCCTGAACGGGCCACGCCTTGCGCAGTGCTCAGGGAGGCGTGTCTGTCAGCGTGTGGCGCCGGTGCTCGCGACGGGCAATCCAGATGGTGGACGCCAGGATCACCAGTGCGCCCAGCAAGGTGGTGTGGCTCGGGACGTCTGAAAACACCAGCCATCCCATGACGGCGGCCCACACCAGGTCCAAAAACCGCAGCGACTGGGTGGCAGAGATGTCCGTTGCGCGAAAACCGCGCGTAAGCAGATAGTGCCCGAGTGCTCCCAACATACCGGCACCGGCAAAGCCCAGCCATTGCAGCGGCGTAGGTGCTACCCAGTGCAGCAGGCCCATCGGCATGCTCAGCACGGTGACCGACAGGGCCTGCCACAGCACAATCACGCCCGGTGACTCGGTCCGGGTCAGGCTTTTTGTCATCAAGAACGAGGCGGCAAAAATCGGGGATGACGCCAGCATGATCAGCGGATACCAACCGCCTTGGCCGCTGAGTTTGGGCGCAATCACCACCAGCACTCCGGCAAAGCCAAAGAGTGCCGCGACCCATCGGTCCGCGCGCATGGTCTCCCCCAGAAACCACGAGGCGCCCAGCATGATGAAGATCGGCCCGGTGAATCCGATGGCCGTGGTATCTGCCAGTCCCAAGTGGGGCAGGGCTGTGAACCAAAACATCAGACCCAGGGTGTGCACAGCGCCACGCCACAGTTGGCCCTGCAAATTGACCGGCCAGTAGCTGCGCCAGCCCTGGCGCATCAGCAGCGGCACCATGATGATGACGCTGCACAGGTAGCGCAGAAACTGCGACTCAAAAGGCTCCATGGTGAGGGTAATGGCCCGCACCATGGTATTGAGCAAGGTAAACACCACTCCGCTGAGCGCCACCCAGAACATGCCGCGCCAAACATCCGGCAGCAGGTGACCCTGCATCCGCGCGT
This sequence comes from uncultured beta proteobacterium, assembly GCA_903914985.1. GTDB lineage: Bacteria > Pseudomonadota > Gammaproteobacteria > Burkholderiales > Burkholderiaceae_C > Allorhodoferax. The sequence goes on from CAIWRE010000138.1 coordinate 5,292, forward strand.
GACGAAGCCACACGGCGAAGCGACGTTGGTACACAGTAAGCGAGGCACGCACGGCACTCATTGGCGCATGCTCTTGAAGAGGAAATTCACCTGCTTAGTATCCGGCGCATTCAACCGGAGCCCAGTCGCTCAACCGACAAGCAAAGCGATGCGCGGGACCTATTCGCCTGCCCGAGCCTCGGAGCGCCCCAATGTCCAGGTCAAACCCAGGCCCAAGGTCGGACTGCTGTTTTGCAGGAACAGGGGGCTGGCAGTGTTCGTTCCCAAACCGTAGTAATCCAACCGGGCAAAGCCAAAGACCCGCAGGTCAGGGCTCAGGCTCTTGCTGGTGCTCAGGCTGGCACGTGCACTCATCAGGCCCGGTTGGGCATCGAACGCCGGCCGCTGTGCGGTGGCGTAAAGCGGAGGGACACCATAAAAGTACTGATTGATGGTTTGGTCACCCCAGGTAAAGCCTGCTTTGGCCGTCAGGCTCCAGCCATCTCCCAGGTTGGCAGCGTCAAGCACCAAAGTGGGTTCGAACACCAAACCCTGGCCGCGTGTTCCACCGTTGACCTCGAACACCTCACGCAGTGGCATGTCGAGTCCCATCTTCAGACCGGGCCCCGGGCTGGGCAATTTGACTTTCAGGCGGGGACCAAATTCCAGAAGCGTACCTAAATCAGGCATGCCCTGGCGCACCCGCACATCGTTGGAGCGGGCTGGGAAAGAGCCGCTGACACCCCAGTCCAGTTCATAGCCAGGCGCCAGTGGGACCCGCGCATCTATGCCATCGCGATCCACACTGAAGCGCTCGCCCCGGAAGATAAAGTAGGGCAACACCAAACTGCGGTTCATGCGTTCGACGGACGCCGGATAGTCCGGTGATGAGAACGAACCCGCGAAACCACCCACCTCCCACAGCGACGGCGTCTGCGCGCTGGCGCCCCACGGGCTGGCTGCGAGTGCCAACAAAAAGCAGTTGGTGCGCAGCGAAAGGCCAACGGTGAGTTTCATAAATGCCCAAGGAAAAGTGGTTTACACATTTTCTGCGAATATGGAATTTTTGTGACGTTTTTCTTTCGTTTTCAGCCGATTTAGCCAAATAGCTGGCCACGCGCCGCATCGGTGATGGCCACAACACACGGGTGGGTGATGCGCCGCTCCACCGAAATTGCAAAAAACTCTTCCACCAACTCCTCGCTGCGGCCCACGCACAGCACGCCAAATTGGGCCGCGGTTTCCGCCTCCATGACGCCCGGCACCATAAATACGCCTTTGCCCTGACGGCCAAACGCGGTCATCAAGGCACCATCGTCAAATTCGCCGACGATACGCGGCGTGACGCCGTGCCGCGTGAGCCATGCCTCGACCTGTTGACGCACGGAAGCCTGAATTCCGGGAATCAGCAATGGGAAACCGTTCAGGCAGTGCGGAAACGTGCCTTGGAGTTGCGCCGCAAGCGCCGGCGTGGCGAAAAACGCCATACTGCTGCGCCCTAATGAATGGTTGAAGGCGCGCACATTAATGCGTTTGGACATGGGCTCATCCGCTATCACCAGGTCCAGCCGGTTGAGGGCCAGTTGGGCCAGCAGGTCCGCAAACTTGCCCTCGCTGGCGACCATGCGCACAGGCACAGGCAGTCCCAGTGCGGGCTCGAGCAAGCGATAGACCACAGACTTGTCCACCGCATCAGCCACACCAACGCGGAACTCTTGCACCGGGCGGCCTGCATGGGCCTGGCGCACCGCAGTCTCCAACTCCCCTCCCAAAGCAAATATCTGGTCGGCAAACCCCAACGCCAGTCGGCCGGTTTCCGTCAACTCCATATTGCGGCCATTTTTTTGAAATAGCTTGTGGCCCAAATCCTCTTCCAGCAGTCGGATTTGGCCCGAGAGCGTTTGCGGCGTGGTGTGTAGCTGGGCGCCGGCGCGCATGACGCCCCCCGCTTTGGCCGTCACCCAAAAGTAATGCAAATGTTTGAAGTTCATGGCAGCCAGATCTTTTCCGTGAAGCGGAGTCTAAATACTTCGAATTAATCGAAGTGAAATTGTAAGAAATACGAATTTACACGAAGAGTAAATGCTTTTACAGTCTTTCGCAATGGGCCGTGAAGCGGGCCTTGTTTCGTGCGCCACGGTGGGCACATTTTTTTGAAGGAGATTGGTATGCGACTGAGTACCCGAGGGCGTTTTGCGATCAACGCCATGATCGACCTTGCGCTGCGTGAGCGCCAGAGTCCCGTACCCCTGAGCGAACTGGCGCTGCGCCATGGGATTTCTCTGTCCTATTTAGAGCAGGTTTTTGCCAAGCTGCGCCAGCATGGGCTGGTAGAGAGCACCCGCGGGCCCGGTGGCGGCTACACCCTCGGGTTTCGGGGAGATGCGATTTCGGTGGCAGACATCGTGTCTGCCATTGAGGACAATATCCCGGCCGCACCCCAAGCCGGGGAATCTGGTGTTGGCGGCCCCTCCGATATGACCCAGGCGCTGTGGGACCAGCTGCACTCGGCGCTCATGCTGCATATGCAGACCATCAGCCTGCGAAGCCTGGCCCAAGAGCAACTTGCCAAGGGTTTCCACGTGAAGGAGCGCAAAGCTGCTAACAAAGGAGTTTTGAAAAATCCGGTGGCCAGCCTGGACCGCCCCAGCGCACCGAATTCGGTGTTTGCTTTGGGTCAGTGGCTCCCAAGTCGGACTTAGGATTGGTCTTTAATAAATATGTTATTGATTATTATTTAATATATAAAAATATATTTTCCTGGAGTATGTCCGGCGGGTGACAGTCAATGAATTTTTTTCCATCGGACCTTGAAAATTGAGGAGGGAAGTTCTCGGGTTAACCCTATTTGGATGCGTGCGGCTGCTCATTACATTTTGGTTGGGCCTCAGTAATACGTAGATGTTTGTTGAGGGCTATCTTGTTACCGCTATGAACCACTCCAAAGGAAAATCGTGAAACTCATCCAACTGACATCGCTAGCCCTTGCCGCTGCCGCACTGTGCGCCACAGCGGCCAATGCGCAGGACGCCAACCTGTCCACTCTGCAGCGCATGGGCAACACCGCCACGAACATGAATATTCCTACCATTCCTCAGGAAGGTAAGAATGCTGACGCTATCCGCGCCAATTTGAAGAAAGTCAAATTGCCCGACGGGTTCAAGATTGACCTGTACGCCGTGGTTCCTGACGCACGCTACATGGCCGTTGCACCGTCAACCAATATGTTGTTCGTGGGCACCCGTAAAACCACGGTTTGGGCTGTGACCAACCGCAACAACGGCGACTCCGCCACCGAAGTGAAGGCATTCGCTCCTTCCATCAAGTTCAGCAACCCCAATGGTGTTTGCTTTACCAAAGACGGCTTTTTGGTGGTCGCTGAGTCGAACCGCATGCTGCACTTCCCGGCAGCTGAGTATTTCTACGAAGGTCCGGACGTTGCCGTGGGCGTCGTCGTTCCCGAAGGCAAGATGATCCCCGTGGAAGAGCAGTCTTTCAACCACACCGGCCGCGTGTGCAAGGTTGCTGGCGACGGAAAAATCTACGTCACGCTGGGCCAGCCTTACAACGTCCAACCCAAAGACAAGGTCGCCTTGTATGAGGACGTGGGCATCGGCGGCGTGATCCGCTACAACGGCCTAGATGGCTCGGGTCGCGTTGTCTACTCCAAGGGAATGCGCAATCCCGCTGGCCTCACGATCGGACCAAAGGGTGACATCTGGACCACCGACAACCAGGTGGACGGTTTGGGCGATGACATCCCCCCAGGCGAGTTGAACAAGCTGACCAAGGCGGGCGAGCACTTTGGTTTCCCTTACTACAACGGACACTTCAAAGTCGCAGGCTCTCCAGCAGCTGAAGACCTGAAGGACATGAAAGAGCCAGCGGGCCACATCTTCCCCCAAGTAGAGTTCCCTGCTCACCAGGCCCAGCTTGGCGTGGCGCACTACACGGGTAAAGCGTTCCCCGCCAAGTACCAAAACGGCTTGTTCGTGGCATCCCACGGTTCTTGGAACCGTACGGTGCCTAGCGGTTACCTGATCAACTTTGTGCCAATCAAAGCTGACGGCAACGCAGGACCTGCCGAAGTGTTCGCTGACGGCTTCCTGGACAAGACGACAGGACGTGCTCTGGCTCGCCCTGTGGACGTGGCCAACCTGCCCGATGGCTCCATCCTGGTGTCGGACGACTACGCTGGTGCCATCTACCGCATCAGCTACACCGGTATGTAAGTCGGGACTGTTGCACGGACCGCAGCGTCCGTGCACAGGCAAACCGGGGCCCTTTCGGGGGCCCCTTTTGTTACAAGTGCACTATGAAAAAGATACTAATTTCCGCGCTTCTCGCGACCGCGCTCAGCGCCTTTGGCAACGAAGTTGCAGAAGGCCGCGCCAAATCGGATACGGCGTGCGCGTTGTGCCATGGCTCCGTTGGTATTGCCACGCTTCCCAACGCACCCAATCTTGCCGGTCAGCAGGCGATATATATCAGCGAGCAATTGCGAAACTACCGCAGCGGAAAACGACAAAATGAAGTCATGAACATGATTGCAAAACCGCTGACGGATTCAGAAATCAGCCACTTGGCAGCATGGTTCAGTTCGTTAAAAGTCACAGTTGAAGCCCCTTGAGTTGGTGAAAACTCAAAGCCCTGGCGAATTCAAAGTTCCTTAGAAAAAATTTCCCGGGATTTCATTGATGCGTGCCAATGGCAACAGCTAAATTCACGCGTTCATTCCATTGGATACCCATGACTCCGTTTTCCAGACTTGGCCTCGTCGCAACAGCCCTGCTGCTGAATTCCCTTTCGGCACACGCTCAAAGCCTCGACGACGTGGTGGTGACAGCGTCGCGCGCACAAGCCCGTAGCTTTGACGCGCCTGCCGCCATCCAGCTGGTGGACCGTAGCGCCATTCAAAATGGTGGGCCACAGGTCAATTTGTCGGAATCGCTGGTGCGGGTACCGGGTTTGACTATGCTGGACCGCAACAACTACGCGCAAGACCTGCAAGTGTCGATCCGGGGATTTGGCGCACGATCCGCCTTTGGAATTCGTGGCATTCGCCTGCTGATTGACGGCATTCCTGCGTCTACCCCGGACGGTCAGGGCCAGGGATCGTCGGTCAGTCTGACTTCCATGGACCGTATCGAGGTCTTGCGCGGGCCCTTAGCACAGTTGTACGGGAACGCCTCAGGTGGCGTGATCCAGGCCTTTACCAAGCCGGCGTCTAAAACGCCGCTGCTCGACTACCAGTATTTTGTGGGCGACTACGGTTTGCACCGGGCGGACTACCAGTTTTCCGACACCGTGGGTGACTACGGCATCTTGGCCGACTACAGCACCTTCAGCATCGATGGTTACCGTGACAACAGCCGCACGGAGCGCAAACAGTTCAATGGCAAGATGGATTTCAATCCCAATGACCAGACGCGGGTGAATCTGGTGTTCAACCAGTTTGATATGCCGCTGGCGCAGGATCCGCTGGGCTTGACCGCGGCGCAATGGGCTGCTAATGCGCAACAGCAGGGGCGAAATTCGCTGGGGACCAAGACCGCGGCTGATTTTGGTGTGCGAAAGACCATTCTGCAAAATCAGCTGGGTGGCTCTGCGGTCTACAGCATCGACAAAGACCGCTCCTTCACCAGCCGCATGTACTACGGCACCCGGGATAACCTGCAGTTCCAGGTCGGCACCACGGGCATCAATGCCAATGGTGCCTGGACGGGGCTGAGCCGCACGTATTACGGATTGGGCCTGCAGTACAACGCTAAGGTGGAGTTGGCCGATACGCCCGTCGAGTGGATGGCGGGATACGAATTTGACCGGTCCCGCGAGCTACGCAAGGCTGGTACAGCCTCGCTGGGGCAGCAAGTGCTGACCAACCGCAACGAAGAAAACCAAGCCGAAAACAGCGATTTGTTTGCCCAGGCCACCGCCCAGGTGTCGCAATCCATTGCAGTCGTGGGCGGTCTGCGGTCCAGCAATGTGCGTTTTTCCAGTACCGATTACCAAACCAATGGCGCTGCATCCGGTGATGTGAGTTACGGTGCGACCAGCCCGGTCTTGGGTATGACCTACTTTGCTACGGACCACCTGAATCTGTACGCCAATTACGGCCAGGGCTTTGAGACCCCCACGCTGGCCGAAGTCGCTTACAAAACGAGTGCGGGCGCTCCGGTGGGCGCCTTCAACCCGGGCTTGAATGCGTCTACCAGCCGCCATTACGAAGTGGGCACGAAATGGGTCCCTGACCGCACTTCCCGCATTGACCTTGCGGTGTTTCAGATCGATGCTACCGATGAGATCGTGGTTGACGCCACTGCCGGAGGCAAGACTTCGTACAAAAGTGCGCCTGGGACGTCGCGCACCGGAATTGAATTGGGCGCCAGCACGCAATTCACACCCCATGTCATGGCGTCCTTGTCGGCCAACCTGATCGAAGCCAAGTATTCACAAACTTTCACCTCGGCCACTGTGGCCGGTGCAACCACTATTCTTGCGGGCAATAAAATTCCCGGGATTCCTCAGACGTCGGTGTACTCCGAGCTGGCGTGGACCAGTGAAGCGGTTCGCACCGGAGCCAAAACGCCTGCACCCGGTACACGGCTGGCGATCGAAATGGTGCATTCCGGCCGGATCTATGCCAATGACACCAACACCACCGCCGTCGATGGTCGTACCGTGTTCAATTTGAGTGCGAGCCAGCGCTGGTCGGTGGACAAGGCCCGGGTTTCCACCTTTGTGCGTCTGAACAATGCAAGTGATGAGCGTTATGCCGGTTCGGTCATCGTCAACAGCTCCCAGTACATCGAACCGGGTTTGCCCCGGAATTGGATGCTCGGCTTGTCAGTGACTGCTCCTTTTTAAGGCAGCAAACTAGTCCACCACTACCGGCACGCGCTGCGCGAGACCGCACATGAGCTCGTAGCCCAGGGTGTTTGCGCAGGCTGCCACTTCGTCGATGCACAGCACCGCGCCATTGGATGCTTCGCCCCACAGCGTGACTTCGCTGCCTAAAGCAGCATCGGGTAAACGGCTCAGGTCCACGGCCAGCATGTCCATGCTCACCCGGCCCAGGGTGTGGCTGCGTGCGCCATCCACCAGCACCGGGGTTCCGGTCGGGCAAATGCGGGGGTAACCATCAGCGTATCCGCAAGCAACCACGCCGATGCGCATGGGATGGGCTGCCACGAAGCTGGAGCCATAGCCCACCGTGTCGCCGGCCAGCAGGTCCTGCACCGCAATCACCCGGGCGCGCAGGCTCATGGTGGGCTGCAGGCCCCAATGGGACGCGGGATTTTCCGGGTGGTCGGGCGCGCTACCGTACAGCGCAATGCCAATGCGCACCCAGTCGTTGGCACACTGCGGATGGCGCAAGGTGGCAGCGCTGTTGCTGATGCAGCGCTCGCCGGGCAAATCGGCGCAGGCGGCCTCAAATGCAGCGACCTGCGCTGCCACACCCGGCGCGCCGTCGGCGTCGCTGAAATGCGTCATGAGCGAAATTTCATCCACCTGGGGCAGGGCGTTGAGGCGCGTCCAGGCGGCGCGGAAATGGTCGGGACGGAACCCCAAGCGGTTCATGCCGCTGTTCATTTTCAGAAAAATGCGTTGTGGGACATTGGTTTTGTGGGCTGCCAGCATGTCGATTTGGGCCTCGTTGTGCACCGTGTGCCACAAATCCAGACGCGAGCACATTTCCAGGTCGCGCAACTCGAACACCCCTTCGAGCAGCAGAATCGGGCCCCTCCAACCGAGGGCGCGCAGGCGTTGGGCTTCGTCCAGGTCCAGCAGTGCGAAGCCGTCGGCACCGCGCAAGCCCTCAAACGCGCGTTCAATGCCATGGCCGTAGGCGTTGGCTTTGACCACGGCCCAAGCGCGTGCGTCTGGAGCCCGACTGCGGGCGGTTTGAAGGTTGTGGCGCAGGGCCTGGGTATGGATGGTGGCTTGAATAGGGCGTGGCATGGCCTAACTGTAGCCGTGCGCGGATGCCTCAGGCCCACTGCGGGCTCCTCTGCGTGCTATAACCCACGCACTTCTGCAAACACCTGCGCCCCCAGAACCGCCTTTGCCCCTTAGCGATACATTCCTGCTTCAATGAAACGCGGTTTTTTTACCATCATGGCGGCGCAGTTTTTCAGCTCGCTGGCGGACAACGCTTTGTTTGTGGCTGCCGTGCAATTGCTGCGCAGTGCCCAGGCTCCCGAGTGGCAGCAAGCCGCGCTGGTTCCCATGTTTGCCTTGTTTTATGTGGTGCTGGCGCCTTTCGTGGGTGCCTATGCTGATGCTTTTCCCAAGGGGAAAGTGATGCTCATGAGCAATGGCATCAAGATTGTGGGTTGCCTGCTCATGCTGTTTGGCAGCCACCCTTTGATGGCCTATGCGGTCGTCGGCCTGGGTGCGGCCGCCTATTCACCGGCCAAGTACGGCATTTTGACGGAGCTCTTGCCGGCCTCGCAGCTGGTTAAAGCCAATGGTTGGATTGAGGGGCTCACGATTGCGTCCATTATTCTGGGCGTGCTGCTGGGGGGGCAATTGGTGGGCCCGCACATTGCGCCGTATCTGCTGTCATTCGAGCTTCCGCTGCTCGACACGGGCATCGACACGCCTCCTGAAGCCGCTATTTGCATGCTGATTTTTGTCTACCTTGCGGCCGCATGGTTTAACACCCGCATTCCATTGACAGGCGTGGAAATGCGACCACTGCCAGTGCGCTTGATCAGTTTGCTTCCCGATTTTTGGTCTTGCAACATGCGTTTGTGGGGCGACCGTTTGGGACAAATTTCGCTGGCCACTACCACCTTGTTTTGGGGCGTGAGCGGCAATTTGCGTTACATCGTGTTGGCCTGGGCGGCTTTGGCGCTGGGCTATTCCGTGACACAGGCGTCGTCTTTGGTGGGAGTCGTCGCTGTCGGTACGGCAATCGGCGCGGTAGTAGCCTCGTTGCGTATGCGACTCGACATGGCGACCCGGGTGATTCCTTTGGGAATTGCCATGGGCCTGTTGGTCATCGTGCTCAATGTCATTTCCAATGTGTGGGTCGCAGCCCCTTTCCTGGTGTTACTGGGCGGTCTGGGAGGCTTCCTCGTGGTCCCCATGAACGCCCTGTTGCAGCACCGTGGCCACAACCTGATGGGTGCCGGGCGGTCGATTGCGGTGCAAAACTTCAATGAGCAAACCTGCATCCTGGTGCTGGGAGGCCTTTACAGCTTGTCCACCGGCATGGGAGTGTCTGCCTTTGTTGCCATCAGCGCGTTTGGCGTGCTGGTGGCGGGCTGCATGTGGCTGATCAAGCGCTGGCATGCACGCAACTGCCGCGAACACGGCGCCGAAGTGGATCACCTGCTGGACATTGCGCGCAACGACAACATGCATGGTTAGCTTTACCCCTGTTCCCGACCTTACCCCTCAAGGAGTTCTCTGATGACCACTGCTTATGACTTTGACGCTGTTGCCATTGACGGCCATCCGCTGGCCCTCAAAGAATTCGAGGGCAAAGCGCTGCTGGTGGTGAACACGGCCAGTGCCTGCGGCTTCACCCCGCAATTCGCGGGTCTGGAAGCCTTGCACCAACAATTTGGCAGCAAAGGCCTGGTGGTGCTGGGCTTTCCCTGCAACCAGTTCGGCTCCCAAGACAAGGGCAGCAACGACGAGATCGCCAACTTCTGCCAAAAGAATTACGGTGTGAGCTTCACCATGATGTCCAAGATCGATGTCAATGGTGCCAGTGCCCACCCGCTGTACCAGTGGCTCACCAAAGAGGCGCCGGGGATTTTGGGCACCCAGTCCATCAAGTGGAACTTCACCAAATTCCTGGTCGGCCCCGATGGTGTGGTGCGCAAGCGCTACGCGCCCACCGACAAGCCTGCAGATTTGGCCCGCGATATCGAGATGGTCTTGCCCGCTCACTAGGGTGCCCTAAGCCCATGGCGCCGCCCAAGCAAACTCTGGTGTTTGGCTTTGTGGTGGTGCCTAATTTCTCGTTGATCGCGCTCAGCGCCTGCGTCGATCCGCTGCGCATAGCCAACGCGGTCTTGGGTCGCGCCACCTACCGCTCGGTGTTGCTGTCCGTGGATGGCGGTTTGGTGGTATCCAGTGATGGAATTGCCGTCATGACCCAGCACAGCCTGTCAGACGCGCCGCCGCTGGATGTGGTGTTCGTCATTGGCCCCAACCCCATTCCCAAGCGCGGTTTGCGCGCGCTCACCCTTTGGTTGAAGCGCATGGCTTCCCTGGGCTTGCCATTGGGTGGCATCGACACAGGTTCCTATTTGATGGCGCAGGCCGGGCTGCTGGACGGGTATCGCTGCACGATCCACTGGGAAGACCACGAGGCCATGGTGGAGCAATTCCCCCAGGTGATTGTGACGCCGCATTTTTTTGAAGTGGACCGGGACCGTTACACATGCAGCGGCGGCGTAGCGCCCCTGGACCTGATGACCTATTTGCTGACCCGCTCTCCAGGAAGCCGTCAGCTAGCCAACGAAGTGGCCAATTTGCTGGTGGTGGAGCGACGCAGCCTGACCGATGTGCAAACTGTGTCCATCATTCATCAGGAACGCGTCACGCACCCGGTGGCGGTGGAAGCCCTGCGATTGATGGAGGCCAATGTATCCGAGCCACTCACCATGACTGAGATTGCGACGTTCGCCGGCATGCCTTTGCGCAGTTTGCAACGGCTGTTTCGCCAGCAGTTTTCCAAATCGGCAGAACGCATTTATTTGGACATACGCCTCACGCATGCGCGCATTTTGGTGCGGCGCAGCGATAAAAGCCTGCGCGAGATTGCCCAGGAGACCGGATTTGCCTCGCCCTCGCACCTGACTGCGCGCTACACGCCCCGTTTTGGAGCGCCGCCTCAAAAAGACCGGGCCAATCGCGAAATAGGCTTGGCGTATAAAGAAAAAATCTTGTCGTAATTCGGAATTCTGCTGAATGGTATTGCCTTAATACTCGGGACAACTTTCCAGCAACTTCCGGAGCACCACTATGACCATGCCCAACCTGA
>CAIWRE010000139.1 GCA_903914985.1 uncultured beta proteobacterium
GATCTTCATCGGCATCATGCGCTGGGCGTGGTCACGCCGCCGTGAGGCTGATTTCACGGAAGCGGCCAACCTGCCTTTTACGCAGGATTGATGAACAAAGCCGCACAAGGAACTGCACGCACAAGGAATTGATATGAGTGATTTCACCAGTAATTTTTGGGCCCTATTCGTGGTCTCTATCACGGTCATCGGCATGCTCGCTTGCTTGTTGCTGCTCTGGTTCAGCGGCAAGGCCCGCGCCATGACCGCGAGCGACAACACCACGGGTCACGTCTGGGACGGCGATCTGCGGGAAATGAACAATCCACTACCGCGCTGGTGGGTGTGGCTGTTTGTCATTACCGTCGTGTTCGGGTTTGTGTACCTGGCGCTGTACCCCGGACTGGGCAAATCGGCCGGCCAACTGGGCTGGACATCGGCAGGCCAGTACGAAGCCGAGGTGCAAAAAGCCAACCTGGCAGAGGCGCCGCTGTATGCCCGTTTCACTGCCATGGCGCCGGAGGCGGTGGCCAAAGACCCGCAAGCCCATGCCATCGGCGAGCGCTTGTTCATGAACAACTGTGCCCAGTGCCATGGCTCTGACGCACACGGATCCAAAGGATTCCCCAATTTGACCGATGGCGACTGGCTGCATGGCGGTACCCCGGACAAGATCAAGGAGACCTTGACACTGGGCCGCATTGGACAAATGCCTCCCATGGCTGCAGCCATTGGCACACCGGACGACGTGAAAAACGTCGCCAACTATGTGCTGAGTCTCTCGGGCAGCCCCCATGACTCGGTCCGCGCCGCTCTGGGTAAAACAAAATTCACGGTATGTGCCGCCTGCCATGGCGCCGACGGCAAGGGCAACCAAGCCCTGGGCGCGCCCAACCTGACCGACAAAGTCTGGCTGCATGGCTATGGTGAGGCGGCCATCATCAACATGGTGAACAACGGCAAGGTCAACCAAATGCCGGCACAGGCCAAAAAGTTGACCGAGGCACAAATCCACGTGTTGGCAAGCTACGTGTGGAGCCTGTCGAATCCCTGATTTGGACTATTGAAATAGCGCTCTTTTGACAAACGACTCACAGCCCGACCGCAAGATCATTCCCATTGCGGTCTCATCGGACACCAGTCCGATTGCTGCCCCGCCGGACGCGACACCCGAAATGGTGTCGCTCTACGAGGCCCATAAAAAGATCTATCCACGCAGCGTGTCGGGATTCTTCTCGCGCCTGCGTTGGGTGACTGTATTTTTAACGCAGCTCGTTTTTTACGGCCTTCCGTGGCTGGACTGGGGGCAGCGCCAGGCCGTGTTGTTCGACCTGGGCGCGCGGCGGTTTTACATCTTCAACCTGGTGCTGTACCCGCAGGACTTTATTTACCTCACCGGCTTGCTGGTGATCTCCGCCTTGTCGCTGTTTCTGTTTACCGCAGTGGCAGGGCGCTTGTGGTGTGGCTATGCCTGTCCGCAGACGGTGTACACCGAAATCTTTCTGTGGATAGAAAAGCACACCGAAGGCGACCGCTCTGCGCGCATGCGCCGCGACGCGGGCGCCATGTCCTGGGAAAAATTGGGGCGCAAAGCCGCCAAACACGCCATCTGGCTCGCCGTCGGCGTTTGGACCGGTTTTACTTTTGTGGGCTATTTCACACCTATTGGCGTGCTCGGTCATGAGTTTTTCACCCTGGATGTCGGCCCGTGGGAGATGTTTTGGGTGTTCTTCTACGGCTTTGCGACTTACGGCAACGCAGGCTTCATGCGCGAACAGGTTTGCAAGCACATGTGTCCCTACGCCCGCTTTCAGAGTGCCATGTTCGACAAAGACACGCTCATCGTCACCTACGACGCGCAGCGCGGCGAACCCCGGGGTGCGCGTTCGAAAAAGGTGGACCTGCTGCAAAGCAATCTCGGCGCTTGCGTCGACTGCAGCCTGTGTGTGCAAGTGTGCCCCACCGGCATCGACATCCGAAACGGCCTGCAATACGAATGCATTGGCTGCGGTGCGTGTGCCGACGTGTGCGACGAGGTGATGGACAAGATGAATTACCCGCGTGGCTTGGTGAAATATTCCACTGAAAACGCGGTCAGCGAACACTGGACCCAAAGCCAAACCCTGCGCCATGTGTTCCGTCCCCGGGTGCTGGTTTACACCCTGATTTTGTGGACCGTGATCGGGCTGATGTTTTGGAGCCTGGCCCACCGTGCACCCTTCAAGGTGGATGTGGAGCGGGATCGCAGCACGCTGTCACGCGAGGTGGACGGCGGACTGATTGAAAACGTCTTCCGGCTCCAGATCATGAATGCATCCGAACAACCTCAGCGTGTGCACATTCAGGCCGATGGTTTGGATGGGCTGAAGGTGGTCACCGATCCTGATCTGGTGATCGACGCTGCCCAGTCCCGTTGGGTGGTGGTGCGCTTGCAGGTGCCAGTGGAGTCTGTCAAACCCGGCTCTCACCCCATTCATTTTGAAGTAGACGGTCAGGACAGCCATGCTGTGGTGGTCGAGAAAACCGTCTTTATTGTTCCGCGTTAAGGAGAAAGATATGGCTTCTATAGCCCCTGCGACTTCGGCCCCCTGGTGGAAGCATGGCCACGTGTGGCTGGTTTTGTCCGGCCCCGCGGTGGTGGTGATTGCCAGCTTTTTTACCTTTTATCTGGCCTACATCGGCATGGACACGGTGGTGGACGAGGACTACTACCGCAAAGGTGTGGAACTCAGCCAGACGCAGGGTGCAGCAGCGTCCAATCTTGCGCCGGCCATGCAGGCGCGCAACCACGCCGCTACGGGCGTGGTCGTCAAGCCCAAGCAATAAGGATTAATCGCACTCGGGGCGGCTGATCATCTCGCGCAGCAGGTCGCTGCGCAGGATGCGGATATTGCGTTTGTCCACTTCCACCAAACCGTCGTCGGCAAATTTCGAAAAAGCACGGCTCACTGTTTCGAGCTTGAGCCCCAGGTAGCTGCCGATTTCTTCGCGCGTCATGCGCAGGATCAGCGACGATGCCGAGAAGCCGCGGGCCTGCAGTCGCTGGGTCAGGTTCAGCAAGAAAGCCGCCAACCGCTCTTCGGCCCGCATGCTGCCGAGCAGCAGCATCACCCCATGGTCGCGCACGATCTCGCGGCTCATGATCTTGTGGAACTGGTGCTGCAGTTCGGTGAACTCGCGCGACAGACCTTCGAGCTGGTTGTACGGGATCACGCAGACCTGCGAGTCCTCCAGCGCCACCGCATCGCAGGTGTGGTTGTCGGTACTGATGCCATCGAGCCCGAGCAACTCGCC
>CAIWRE010000140.1 GCA_903914985.1 uncultured beta proteobacterium
GCTCCCAATTGAGCTGCTTCCCGCGCAGCCACTTCTTTTTCAAGCAAGAACTCGGCAAATTCCTGTTCCGGCGTTTTGACACCGGGCTTTTTGCTGGGGTCGGGTACCAGACCCTTTAAGAAAGCGATGCGTTTGATCAGCTCCGACACCGCCTGCAGGGCCAGCAGCACCATGCCAACCGGTAGCAAGGCAAACACCGGCCAGCGAATCAGGCCGCCCGCGTTGGAAGAGACTTCTTGCGTCACGTAGGCATTGATCACCAACGGCAGGGCCAGTTTGGTGATCATGTAGGTAAAGGGCAGCAAAAACACGCAAATGCCCACTATATCGATCCAAATCTGGGTGCGCTTGGAGAAGCGACCGGAGACGACATCGATCTTCACATGTTCCTGGCGCAACAGGGTATAGCCCGAGGCCAGCAGAAACACGGCAGCAAACAGGTACCACTGCACCTCCAGGAAAGCATTGGAGCTCATGTTGAAGGCTTTGCGCATGATGGCGTTGCCAGTACTGATCAGCACCGCTGCGAGCACCAGCCAGGCCACCCAGCGGCCCATCCATTCGCTCAGCCGGTCAATGCGTTTGGACAGTGAAAGTAGGAAATTCATCGTTCGCTCCAATCCGGGATATGGAAATTTTTTTAGGTTTTTCAGGGTGCTTAGCCTAACCTGCAATGGAAGGAAATCCACCCTGTAAAGGGCGAGTCCCGCCTAGGGTTAGCACGGAGTCAATGGAGCCACCGGTATTGGGCAAGGTACACCAGTGCACCCGCCAGGTATCCGGCCAGGGCCAGCGCGCTGGTTTTGCGCAGATAGCCCATGAAGTCCATGCGTTCCAGACCCATCGCAGCGACGCCTGCCGCCGAGCCGATGATCAAAATGGAGCCCCCCGTACCTGCGCAATAGGCCATAAATTCCCACAAAAAGTGGTCGGCTGGGTACCGCGCCAGGTCGTACATACCCATGGACGCGGCGACCAGCGGAACGTTGTCCACCACCGCGCTGGCCAGGCCGATGACCAGCACGATCAGGTCCAATCGCCCCACGCTAGCGTCCAGCCAGTGGGCAAGCGCCGCCAGCACGTGGCTGTGCTCCAACACAGCCACCGCCAGCAAAATGCCGATAAAAAACACAATGGAACCCATGTCGATGCGAGCCAGAGCGCTCACCAGGGTCAGATGGCGCTTTTGCTCCTCGTCTTTGCGGCGGTGCATCAGGTCCGCCACCATCCACAACACCCCCAAGCCCAGCAAAATGCCCAAAAACGGGGGCAAATGGGTCAGGGCTTTGAACACGGGCACCAACACCAAAGTGGCCAGGCCCACGGCCAGAACCACGGTGCGCTCAAAAGGAGTGGTGGTCAGCACGTCACTCGGGTCCGCCTTCGCTGGCGCCACCACCGCGCGCTGACCCGCAAGCCAAGCCGCCACGAACAAGGGCACCAGCAAATTAACAATGGAGGCCAAAAACACGCCTTGCATAATGGCCCGCGTAGTCACCTGCCCCCCGATCCAGAGCATCGTGGTGGTTACGTCGCCAATGGGTGTCCATGCGCCGCCCGCATTGGCGGCAATAACGATCAGCCCGGCGAAAGTGAGCCGGTCCTGCCGCTCAGCCAGCAGACGTTTCATGAGGGACACCATCACAATCGTCGTGGTCAGGTTGTCCAGAATCGCACTCAAAAAGAAAGTAAACAAGCCCACCAGCCACATCAAATGAGACAGGCGGCGGGTTTGAATGGCCGTGGTCAGCACCTCAAAACCGTCGTGCGCGTCAATCACTTCCACAATGGCCATGGCCGCAATCAGAAAAAATACGATTTGCGCTGTTCCTACCAGCGAGTCGCTCAGCTCTCGATTGACCGCCGTGGCATCACCGGCCAGCAGGGCATAGGCGGTCCACAACAGGCCAGCGCCCAGCAACGCGGTGGCCGATTTGTTCACCCTCAGCGGTCCCTCCAGCGCGATGGCCAGGTAGGCAAGTACAAATATAGAAGTGAGAACCAGAGTCATAGGTAGGCTTTTTGTGACGTAGAAGTGCCGTGGTTACCATGTTAGAGCAGTGCGGGGACGGTGAGTTCGGCCCACCGTTGTCACCATTGTCCAGGACCTGGCCATAGTGACTATCGTTTCCATAGGTGACACAATTTTCAACGGCATTAGTTACAATGAACCTCAGACAACCGGCCTGAAGCGTTCGACCAGCTAACCAGACTCATCGATGTACAAACACCCGCCACCCTTGA
This sequence comes from uncultured beta proteobacterium, assembly GCA_903914985.1. GTDB lineage: Bacteria > Pseudomonadota > Gammaproteobacteria > Burkholderiales > Burkholderiaceae_C > Allorhodoferax. The sequence goes on from CAIWRE010000140.1 coordinate 2,245, forward strand.
TCCAGCAGCGTGGTGTCGCTTTGCTTGAAGTGATGATTGCCTTTCTCTTGTTGTCCATTGGACTTCTGGGTTTTTCCGCCCTGCAAGTGCGCACGGTCAAGGCCACACAGAGCAGTTTGCAGCGCACCAGTGCCACCAACTTGGCTCTCAACATCCTGGAGTCCATGCGCGCAAATAAAGTGGCCGCCACAAACCTCAGTCTGCCCTATAACCAACCTGCAAATACCTGTACCTACACAGTTCCCGGATCTCCTACCTTGGCGCAAAACGACTTTGACAACTGGTTCAAGTCCGTCAAAAAAGCGCTTGGAAACGTTCCGTCCACTTGCGCGGACATTACCTGCACGGATGCTGCGAGCGCGACTCCGGGCATGTGTACCGTGAATATTTATTGGGACGATAGCCGTGCATTAGGCGGCAGCACGACCCAATCGGTTCAGTTGGTAGGCCGTCTATGAGACGAGTTTCAGCAGGCCAGGCAAGTCAGTCGCGCCGTTTGCAATCTGGCCTCTCGATGATTGAGGTGATGATTGCGCTGACCTTGGGCCTGGTGGCCGTGGGCGGTGCCACGGTCATTTATCTGAGCAATCGCCAGTCCTATGCCATGGTGGAAAGTGTTGCCCGCTTGGAGGAGAACGCCCGGTTTGCGGTGGACCTGCTCTCGCGTGACATCCGAGAGGCAGGCAATTCGGTCTGCGGAGGGGCTTTGATAAGCACCAATCTCGTTACGGCAACCAATACCTGGGCGACATGGGAGCGGGGCTTGGTGGGTGATGTACTCAGCCCCTCACCGTCAGCAGGACTCACAATTGCCGCGCCAACCGGATCTACGGCGCAAGTTGCCGGCACCGGTTCCCTGCTGGTCTGGAGTGGAAGTGCGGCAGGCACACCGGTCCAAATTACCGCCCATGACCCGGTCGCCAAAACATTTACCACCAGCGGGAATTCCGGCTACAAGGCAAGTGACGTGGTAGTCGCCTGCGACGGGTCTCAATTGCTGACTGTTGAGCTCCCGTCCGACGCTTCGGGCACGATGGTGACTTACACCGATGTACCACCATCGCGCAGCCCCCAACTCAACGCCGGAGGTTACCTGAACCCCCTGACGGCGCACATTTGGTACATCGGCAGCAGCACCACACAGAACGGTGCAAAAGCGCTGCGTCGCTTGACCATCGATAAATCGGGCTCCTGGGGGAGCGACAACGATGAAATGGTGACCGGAGTTTCGGGGCTGAAACTCACTTACCTGCTCGCCAATGCGGCAGGTGTGCCGACCGCGACGGACTACCAGAATGCCACGGCGGTTGGTACGCAATGGCCTCTCGTATCGGCGGTGCGGCTGACATTAACTTTTGAGAATTCGGACAAAGCAGGGTCTACCGGCAGCGCAGCCACGGCGATCCAGTATGAGGTGCCGATGACGGCCAATATCAAAGTGCGCGTGCCATGAAGCAATACCCCTCTCCAGCCGGGGCGTCGACGCAACGGGGCGTGGCTCTGATCGTGGTGCTCGTGATGGTGTTGATGGTCACCATGCTCGGCATCGCCGGTGTGCGCAGTCTTGTGATGCAAGAGCGCATGTCAACCAACAGCATGGACCGCACCTTGGCGCTTCAGTCTGCGGAGCGCGTGCTGCGCCAAGCGGAAGACCTTGCTCTTGCCCAATCCAGAGCAACGCCCCCCAACATTGACTTTACGGCTGCCTCACCAATCAATGGCACGTTTAGTCCTGCAGCCGGCGCTTGCACGACATCGCCCCCGACAGATAACTCACCTTGTACCGTAGAAGGCCTCTGCTCGCAGCCGTCACCGGGTTGCACGCCACGATGGAATGACTCCACGTTTGTCAGATGGAAAACCGTGACTTCGACGAAGCCTGGTTCGGCGGCTTCGGCGTCAGTCGATTCGGATGCCACCTTGTCTGTAGCCCTACAGCAGCAATACATCATTGAATACCTTGGCACCCAGTTCGCCTGTGCGTCAGACCCGACCGCTCCCTTTGCTTGCAAGTTGTATCGGATTACTGTTCGTACCAACGCTGGCAATTCGGATCGCGCCCTGGTCATGTTGCAGTCTACGTTTTTGGCGCAGTAGTTTATAAATTTACGGAGAAATACGAATGAATCCAATTCAGTTATTTCATGTTATTAATAAAAATATACGGCTTTACTTTGCCTGCCTGGCCCTGTCCGTTATTCAACTAGTGCATATGGATGCAAAAGCTGCAATTTTGGGGGTTTCCCCTGAAACCGCTGCGCCTGTACATGCAGCTCAAGGCACAGCGCCGTTGGTACTGCTGACGGTGGCACGCGACCACACATTGTCGTTTCCCGCGTATAACGATATGAGTGATCTCAATGGCGATGGCGTTATTGATTACCGGTTTAACAATAAGTTTACTTACCTTGGATTGTTCAATTCCAATTATTGTTACACCTATCTGAGGACTGCCAACATAAACAATGATTACTTTACACCTTCAGCGCGAGCCAACCCAATCAACGATATTGCAGCAAATCCTGGTGGCTGCCTTCAAACAAGCCCACGTACATTATGGAGCGGAAACTGGCTGAATTACATGACTACCAGCCGCTTGGATGCGATGCGTGTGGCCCTGTATGGCGGCTATCGCGAGAAGGACGATGTTACGGGAGTTGAGCCACGAACTATATTGCGCAGAGCTTACATTCCACAAGACGGCCATGCCTGGGGTAAACAGTATGAAACTTCGGTTGCAACAATCGGCGGACTTAAGAATCTTTACTATAGTGGTTACACACTTTCAAATTACGCGCCGTTCGATGACCCGGGCAAAGATGGTGTCACACAGCTGTACCATTTATTCGGCAATTTGACCTCTACGGTAGATCCCGATGGAACTTTTAACGTGGGTCAGTCATTTACTGGAACGCCCCCCAGTTGGAGAAATAATGATATATTTATACCGCTGGTTGCGGCCGAAAATAACGGACTAACTGGACGATCAACACGTATCGTTGATGACGTTGGGCAATCCTGTTTCAACCTGAATATTTGCAGCCAAAATTACCCGCCGCTATTGCGTGTGGTTGAGAAGTCGGGAAACCCAGTTTGGCGTTGGGCCTCGTCTGA
>CAIWRE010000141.1 GCA_903914985.1 uncultured beta proteobacterium
CACGATGCGAACCGGCCCGGTACCGATCTTTTGGCCAATGGCGCGGCCTTCGACCAGCACGGCGGCGTGGCCTTTGAGCTTGTAGCGGTATTCCACGGCGTTGGCCGCCTGGCTTTTGACGGTTTCCGGGCGGGCCTGCAAGATGTACAAGCCGCCATCGATACCGTCTTTGCCCCACTCAATGTCCATAGGGCGGCCGTAGTGGTCTTCAATCACCAGCGCATAACGCGCAAGCTGCTCCACATCGGCGTCGGTGAGCGAATAGCGGTTGCGCAGCTCGTGCGGCACATCCGTCGTTTTGACCAGTTTGGCACCTGCCGCTTGTTCGTCCGGGCTGGTGAACTCCATTTGCAGAAGCTTGGAGCCCAGGCTGCGGCGAATCACAGCGCGCTTGCCCGCGCGCAGCATGGGTTTGTGGACATAAAACTCGTCCGGGTTGACGGCGCCCTGCACGACGGTCTCACCCAAGCCGTAGCTGGAGGTGATGAACACCACGTCCGAAAAACCTGACTCGGTGTCGATCGTGAACATCACTCCGGCAGCGCCCAGGTCCGAGCGCACCATGCGCTGGATGCCGGCGCTGAGCGCCACGTGCTCGTGGGCAAAGCCTTTGTGCACCCGGTAGCTGATGGCGCGGTCGTTGTACAGCGAGGCAAATACCTCACGTATTTTGTGCAGCACATCCTCGATGCCGACGACATTCAGGAACGTTTCCTGCTGGCCGGCAAACGATGCATCCGGCAAGTCTTCGGCCGTAGCCGAAGAACGCACAGCAAAGGACGCGGCCGTGTTACCTGCGCTCAGTGTGGTGAACGCATCGCGAATGGCCTGCTCCAGGTCGGCAGGAAAAGGCTGAACCTCCACCATGGCGCGGATTTCCGCGCCAGCGACCGCCAAGGCGCGCACATCTTCGATATCCAGTGCACCCAAGCGCGCGTTGATTCGGCCGCTCAGGTCGCCATGCGCCAGAAAAGCACGAAACGCATGGGCGGTGGTGGCAAATCCGGTGGGCACCTTTACGCCCTGGGGCAGTTGCGAAATCATTTCGCCCAGGCTGGCGTTCTTGCCTCCCACTGACTCCACGTCGCTCATGCGCAAAAGCTCAAACGGAACGACCCAATCGGTATCGCTAAATAGTTCAGACATAAAGACTCCAAAGTTAAAAACGGGGCCTCTCTCGGAACGGTTCGCGGGTTCCAATTTGGCGGTGGTGGCTGTTGGACGCTGCGAAAGGCGAAGACGCTGTCGTGAGGGTTCTGGCGGTCTGGCGGATCAGCAATGGCGGGCCACGGGGCAATTGTAGGTCTCACCCATGGTTTGGCCCACAATGCGGGGCGAAGGCCAACCGGCCTGACTGCCCCGTCTTTTTCTACCCTGGCTCCGTACCACCATGTCCCAACGCAGCGTATTTTTCGTGTCTGACGGCACCGGCATTACCGCCGAAACCTTTGGCAAGGCCATCCTGGCCCAGTTTGAAACCACAGTTCGCCACCACAGGCTTCCTTTCATTGACACAGCAGACAAGGCGCACCAGGCGGTGCGACAAATCAACCATGCGGGCGTGGTCGACGGTGAAAAACCTATTGTTTTCACGACGCTGGTGAATATGGAGGTGCTCAAAGTCATCCAGGAAGGCTGCCAGGGCATGCTGCTCGACATGTTTGGCATGTTCGTGCATCCGCTGGAACAAGAGCTCAACCTCAAGTCCAACCACCGCATCGGCCGCTTCAGCGACGCCAGCAAGAGCAAGGAGTACCACGACCGCATTGAGGCGATCAACTTCTCGCTCTCGCACGATGACGGTCAAAGTAACCGGGACTTGGAACAGTCCGACGTGATCCTGGTCGGCATCAGCCGCAGCGGCAAAACGCCGACTTCGCTGTATCTGGCGATGCAGTACGGGCTCAAAGCGTCTAATTACCCGCTCATTCCCGAAGATTTTGAGCGACGCCAGTTGCCTGCAGCACTGCTGGCGCACAAAAAGAAAATTTTCGGCCTGACGATTCAGCCCGAGCGCCTAAGCGAAATCCGCAATGAGCGCCGCCCCGGGTCCAAATACGCGTCAATTGAAAACTGCCGCATGGAGGTCAACGAGGGCGAAACCATGATGCGGCGTGCAGGCATCCGCTGGCTCTCGACGACAACCAAATCGATCGAGGAAATTGCAACCACCATCCTGCAGGAGTTGCACCCCGAGCGACTTGCCTACTGACGCGCCGGCCGTTTACAGGCCGATGGCAGCGATACCGGCGCGTGCGATTTGTGCGTCTTCGGTCGACTTCACGCCGCTCACACCCACCGCACCCAGGCATTGGCCGTCTTTGACGATCGGTACGCCGCCTTCCAACATCCCGTCCAAGGTGGGGGCACTCAAGAATGAGAAGCGGCCACCATTGATGATGTCTTCGTACACCTTGGTCTCACGGCGCCCAATCGCCGAAGTCCGCGCCTTGGCGGGTGCGATAAAGGAAGAAATCGGCGCAGCACCGTCGAGACGTTGCAGCCACAGCAAGTTGCCGCCATCATCGACGATGGCAATCGTCACCGCCCACTGGTTGGCCAGGGCCTCGGCTTCGGCTGCGGCGGCAATGGCTTTGAGATCGGCGAGTTCGAGATACAGTTTTGTCTTCATGGGATAAGGTCGGTGAAAGGAACAAGACTCTGAGCATACCGCGCCTTACTTGACGGTCGGCGCTCAGGATTCCTGGGGACAGCCCCACGCAAAATCGGGGCAATTGTCGATATTTTGGGGCTAAGCTTGTAAATGCCTAAAATCGCCGCACCTGCTATTCAGGTTTTCAAGGAGTATGACCATGAATGAACAATTTACCCTCACGGATACCGGCTTGGGCTATGGCCTGTCGGCGCAAGAACGCAACCGCGTTCTGCGCAATACGTACTGGCTGCTCTCGCTGAGCATGATTCCTACCGTGCTGGGCGCCTGGATGGGCGTCGCCCTGGGCATGGGACAGCTCTTCAGCGGTGGCCTGGGCATTGTGCTGTTTTTGGCCGGTGCCTTCGGATTTATCTACGCCATCGAACGGACCAAAAACTCGGCCGCTGGCGTGCCTGTGCTTCTGGGCTTTACCTTTTTTATGGGCCTGATGCTCTCGCGCCTGATTGCGCACACTCTGGGCTTTAAGAACGGCCCCGAGCTGATCATGACGGCCTTTGGCGGTACGGCAGGCGTCTTTTTCCTGATGGCCAGCCTGGCATCCGTCATCAAACGCGACTTGTCCGGCATGGGCCAGTGGCTGTTTGTCGGTGTCATCGTTTTGATGGTGGGCAGTATCATCAACATCTTTGTCGGTTCTTCCACTGGCATGCTGGTGATGTCGGTTGCGGCAATCGGAATCTTCAGCGCCTTCATGCTTTATGACCTGAAACGCATCATCGATGGCGGCGAAACCAACTACATCTCAGCCACGCTGGCGCTGTACTTGAACATCATCAACGTGTTCCAGAACTTGCTCGCCCTGCTGGGAATCTTCGGCGGCGAACGCGATTAAGCGTCCTCGAACTAAAAAAAGGTCCGCAAGGGCCTTTTTTTATGCCCGCTCAAAGACCGCAATGCTTTCCACGTGGGCGGTGTGGGGGAACATATTCACCACGCCTGCGGCTGTGCAGCGGTAACCGGCCTGCGTCACGAGCACGCCAGCGTCCCGCGCGAGCGTGGCCGGATTGCAACTGACGTAGACGATACGTCGGGGGGGCGTCCAGCCCGTTTGCAGGTCTGGCGCGGCGTGCAGCTCGGCCAGGGCCTGCACCAGGGCAAACGCGCCTTCGCGCGGCGGGTCGATCAGCCATTTTTCGGCACTGCCGTCGGCCACCAACAACTGCGGCGTCATGTCGAACAAATTACGTGCTGCAAAGGTGGTGGGCGCGAGGTAAGGCGCGCCTTCGCGCTGCACATTCACCGCCAGGTTATCCCGGGAGCGCGCCACCAGCGACTCCGCTCCTTCAATCCCGAGCACCTCGCGCGCCTGTGTTGCCAGTGGCAAGGTGAAATTGCCCAAACCGCAAAACCAGTCAATCACCCGCTCGGTCTTCTGCACCTGCAACAAGCCCAGTGCGCGGGATACCAACACCCGGTTGATATGCGGATTGACTTGAGTGAAATCGGTCGGCCGAAAGGGCATGGTGATGCCAAATTGCGGCAAGCAGTAGGCCAGCGCGCCCGTCTCACGGCCGGGCAATTCGTCCAAACGCACGATGGTGTCGGGGCCCTTGGCCTGCAGCCACCACTGCACCCCAGGGTGCTCAGCTGCAAAGTTCTTCAGCTTGGCAAGATCACCGTCGCTCAGCGGCACCATGTGGCGCAGCACCAAGGCCGTCACATCGCCCTGCGCAGGGGCTCCACCGACGGTCGCCATGTCGCCCACTGCCAGTTCGATTTGCGGAATTTGTTCGACAGCGTCCATCGACGCCACCAAGGCCCGCAGTGGCAGCAACATGGCGCTGACATGGGGCGCCAGCACCTGGCAGCTTTTCATATCGGCCACGAAATGGCTTTTGCGCTCGTGAAAGCCGATGAGCACCTCGCCCTTTTTGCGCACGAAGCGCACCGACAAACGTGCGCGGTAGCGGTAGCCCCAGGTCGGGCCTTCAATCGGGCGCAGCACGGTTTCGGGCCTTATTTTCCCGATGTGCCAGAGGTTGTCTTCCAGCACGCGCTGCTTGACGGCCACCTGGGCGCTGGCATGCATGTGCTGCATCTTGCAGCCACCGCAGGAGTTGGGCTGAAGCCCGAAATGGGGACAGGCCGGACGCACCCGTTGCGAGGACTCGACGTGAATCTCGGTCAAGGTGCCTTTGTCAAAACTGCTTTTGCTGCGGTGAATGTGGGCACTGACCACCTCAAAGGGCAGCGCGCCATCAATAAACACGACTTTGCCGTCGCTGCGGTGGGCAACGCCCTGGGCTTCGAGGTCGAGGGATTTAACGGCCAGCCAGCCCTCAGGCAAAGTGGCGGCGGTGGGTTCGGTCGGAGGGGCTTCTTGCATCCCCCGATTGTCTCAGGTCAGCGCGCGGGCAGGTACTTGGACGGATCGACCGGTTTGCCCTGTTTGCGCACTTCAAAGTGCAGCTTGGTGCGGTCGGAATCGGTGTTGCCCATCTCAGCAATTTTTTGGCCTTTTTTCACGGCCTGGTCTTCTTTGACCAGAAGTGTCTGGTTGTGTGCATAGGCCGTTAAAAACTGACTGTTATGTTTGATGATGATGAGCTTGCCATAGCCCCGCAGACCTGCGTCGGCATAGACGACTTTGCCATCGGCGGCGGCCAACACAGCATCGCCATTGGAGCCGCCAATGTCCAGCCCTTTGCGGTTTTTCGACTCGTCAAAACCGTCCAGAATCTCGCCCTTGGCCGGCCAGGCAAAGGCAATATCGTCTTCGCTGGCGGACACTGCCGGAGTTGTAGTGGACGCGGGAGCCGACGCGGCTTTGGCCGGGGCAGACGCCACGTTTGCAGGCGGTAGCGCGGTGGACGACACTTTGGCTGGCGCAACGGGCTTGGCCACCACCGCCTCTTCAGGCGGCACCACCCGCAGGGCCTGACCAATCTCGATGCGATTGGGATTTTCCAAAGCATTCCAACGCGCAATCTCTCGGTAGCTTTGCCCGGACTCCAGGCCGATCTTGATCAGCGTATCCCCTTGTTTCACGGTGTAGTAACCGGGCTTACCGGAGTTGGGATCGACGATGGCAGTGGAAACCGGCGCCGCGGGTGCCGGAGTCCCCTTGGGTGCCTCTGTGACGCGGGGCGCGGACGCGTGCTTCGTGTGGCCGATGTCTTCGACGGGAGCCCGAACGCCAGGTTTGGAACTGCACGCTACCAGCCCCAGCATCCCGATCGCGACCACCGCCGCAGCACTCCGAAGCATGCTTTTTGCCATTGCGTCCATTCCCATATTCATCTTTATGCCAAGCCCGATTTTAGGGGCACAAAGTGAACCGCTTCGAGGACGGTGTGGCGCAGACCCTGGCTTGTTTTGTCGATGACGACCAAGGCTTGCGCTGCAGCGCTACCCACACCCCGGTCAGTCGGTTGGGCTACGGGTGCCACCAGGCGGCCACCGACAGCAAGTTGATCCGTCCACGCAGTGGGAATAGCTTCGCCTCCCGCTGCGGAAATGATGGCGGCATACGGCGCCCCCTGCGGGTAGCCGAGCATGCCGTCGCCCAATAGTAGATGGACATGCGCCAAGCGCAGGAAGCGCAAGTTCTCGCGTGCCTTTTCATGCAGGCCTCGCAAACGCTCGATGGTGTAAACCTCGCTCGCCACTTCGCTCAAGACCGCGGCCTGGTAGCCGCAACCCGTGCCGATCTCCAACACCCGGCCCAGCTTGCCGGTGACACCTGCGCACAGCAACTCGACCATGCGTGACACCACACCAGGCTTCGAAATGGTCTGGCCCAACCCGATCGGCAGACTGGTGTCCTCATAGGCCTGGTTGACCAATGCACTGTCCACAAAGCGGTGGCGTTCCACCTTGCCCATCGCCGCCATGACGCGCGGGTCACTCAGCCCCTGCCCTGCCAGCTTCTGCACCATGCGCTGGCGCACCGCCGAGGAGTCCATGCCCAGGCCTTGGGGAAGGTTGGTACCGGGTGCACTTTTGGGCTTAGCAGGTGAGGTGTTGCCACCCCATCGCGCCGGGAACGAAGGCCGCTCTTTCATGCGGCGCTCGGCTCCGCAGGCGGAGCAAACAGAGCTGCCGTTTGCGACCAGGCCTGAAGGCTCTCGTGATCGGTCAGGTCGATCTTGAGCGGTGTAATCGTCATATGGCCCAAGGTGGTGGCGTGAAAGTCCGTGCCTTCGGCATCGTCTTTGGCCGGTCCGGCCGCACCAATCCAGTACATGGTTTCGCCACGGGGGCTGGTCTGCTTGATCACAGGCTCGGCGGCGTGGCGCTTGCCCAGGCGGCAGAGTTTGGTCGCGCCGATCTGCGAGTAAGGCAGATTAGGAATATTGACGTTCAAAAGCCAAGGTGCTTTGCCCAGCATCTTGTGCTGCACCATGGACAGCACCAGGTCACGCGCTTTGCGGGCGGCGGACTCGATCTCCAGCCAGTCTTTGTGCACCTGAGAAAACGCCAGCGAGGGAATGCCAAACAAATAGCCCTCCATGGCCGCGCCCACGGTGCCGGAGTAAATGGTGTCGTCGCCCATGTTGGCGCCGTTGTTGATGCCGGAGACCACCAGGTCCGGACGGTAGTCCAGCAAGCCTGAAAGTGCGATGTGCACGCAATCGGCCGGTGTGCCGTTCACGTAGCGAAATCCATTGGCTCCACGGTGCACATACAAGGGGGCATTGAGCGTGAGCGCGTTGGACTTGGCGCTGTTGTTGTGCTCGGGTGCAATCACTTCGACCTCGGCAATGTCTTTCAAAGCGTTGAACAGTGCGAGCAGACCGGGGGCCTGGTAGCCGTCGTCATTGGAGATCAGGATTTTCATAAGTGGGCTGGAGTAAACACCGATTGTAGGTGCGGCCAATCCGGCAAGGTCACGCCTGGGACAGAGTCCGCCCGCCGGACCGCAATGCCGGGCCCTATGATCAGCCACCTATTTTTGGAGACCTTTTCATGCACGCTTGGCTATGTGAAAACCCTGTGGGCGTTGACGCCCTGAACTGGACTGAAATACCCACCCCCACGCCCAAGGCGGGCGAGGTGCTGATTGAAATCAAGGCCGCGAGCCTGAATTTTCCGGATCTGCTGATCGTCCAGAACAAATACCAGATGAAACCTGCCCTGCCCTTTGTGCCAGGCTCAGAGTACGCAGGCATTGTGCAAGCCGTGGGCGAGGGTGTGAAACACCTGCAGGTGGGCCAGGCAGTGGCATGCCTGAGCGGCACGGGTGGCTTTGGCAGCCACACCCTGGCGCCTGCAGCCTTGTGCATGCCGCTGCCACCCGGCTTTCCGATGGTGGATGCGGCTGCCTTCATCATGATTTACGCAACCTCGTACCACGCCTTGATCGACCGTGCCGCGCTCAAGGCGGGTGAAACCGTGCTGGTGCTCGGTGCGGCAGGCGGTGTGGGCACCTCGGCCATTCAGATTGCCAAAGCGGCAGGTGCGCGCGTGATAGCCGCCGCCTCAACCGACGAAAAATGCGCACTGTGCAAGTCAATTGGTGCTGACGAGACGATCAACTACAGCACTGCGAATCTGCGTGAGACTCTCAAAACCATGACGGGCGGCAAAGGCCCCGACGTGATTTACGACCCGGTGGGCGGCGACTTTGCTGAGCCCGCGTTTCGCTCTATCGCCTGGCGCGGGCGATACCTGGTGGTCGGGTTTGCAGCGGGCCCCATCCCCGCGTTGCCGTTCAACCTGGCGCTGCTCAAGGGCGCGTCCATCGTTGGCGTGTTCTGGGGTGACTTTGCCAAGCGCGAACCCAAGTCCAACGCAGCCATGATGATGGAGTTGGCGCAGTGGTATGGCCAGGGCAAGATCAAACCGGTGATTGACCGTACCATGCCCATGGCGGAGCTGAAAGCCGCCTTCGCCCATATGGGCTCGCGCGGCGTGATGGGCAAACTGGTGATGGTGAACTAAAGCTCAGTGGCGGAAGTGGCGCACGCCGGTGTACACCATGGCGACGCCACGCTCGTCGGCAGCGGCCACGACCTCATCGTCGCGCATGCTGCCGCCGGGCTGGATGATGCAGGTCGCACCCGCGTCCACCACCACGTCCAAGCCGTCACGGAAGGGGAAAAACGCGTCGCTGGCCACCACGGTACCCGACAGGGTCAAACCGGCGTGTTCAGCCTTGATGCTGGCGATGCGGGCCGAGTCCACACGGCTCATCTGGCCGGCGCCCACGCCCAGCGTCATGCCGCCGCCGCAGAACACGATCGCGTTGCTCTTGACGTACTTGGCGACCTTCCATGCGAACAGCAGGTCGTCGAGTTGCCGCGGCGTCGGTTGCAGCGTCGTCACCACCTTCAACTCAGAGCGGGAGATCTCGCGGTTGTCGGCGCTCTGGATCAGGAGACCCGAGCCAACGCGC